>CATBLW010000265.1 GCA_949486985.1 Prochlorococcus marinus str. MIT 9215 | reverse complement strand
TTCTGTCTTCTCTTGCTTGCTTCAGTCTTAGCTAGAGAAAAGCGGAAAGCAAATGGCTGTTATGCACTGAGAGGAAAGCGCCGTAAACGGCTTTTGCTGCCAATCAATCCAGTGCCTGCTCCTTTGCTTGGTTGGCTTCTGTTGCTGGCGGGGATCAAAGCCCATAACCAACACTCTCCTCTTCTCTCCATCTAAAACGGGCTTTGTCATCAATAACCCTGCAAGGTTTCACCTGCTTTTTGTTCAAGGCTTGTAGGCAGCAATTCTTCTTTAATCCACAGTCAAGACCCATGCTTGCAGTCGAGAACTTTGGCTTGATGATCGCGAAACCATTCAATCCCTAGACGTATTGGATCTATCGTCTCGCGCTTTTGGCCTCACTTGGACCCTCGATCTATTCGCCAATTCTCCTCTCCTGTGCCAGCGCACTTGAGCTGATGGCATCGCCACTCTTCTGGCCTTAGGTCATCAACAAGCACATAACTGAATAGATCCAACCAATCAACAATCAACAGCTCAAAGCCCTTCGAATCGAATGTTTAGGTTCAACCGTTCAGGCCCTAGGGCAGCCGCTTGCGTTACCAGAACGGCTGACTTTTCGCTTGCTGTTCCATCAACTGTTACCTCAGTGGGAGGCGCCCAGGTTGCAGAAAAGCCCCATGCTCCAATCGTGGTGCGGATTGGTTGCTCCCTATAACCAGCCTTGGTTAGCGCCGCTTTGACAGTTTCAAATAGCGCAGATGGAGTGCCATTGAGTTGGCCGTTGAGCCCTGCTTGCCCGATTGCATTGGCGGTGAATAGTGGAGCCAGCTGGCCGTTGACCGCCTTTGGAAGTGCGTTGAGAAGTGCTGATGGTGTTTCCGCTAATGCTGCTGGAACAAGCGTCGCGAATGCCAATGTTGTTGCAACCAGGAATTTACGCATTAGTTAGTTGCTGTTCTTTTGTTTCGTTCTAGCTGTTGCTATAAGCGATGCAGGCCAACAGATGCTGGAACGTTGCATTGCGCCTTCCGGTGTTCTCTTCGCCAGCTTGATGTCTTGGCTTAAATCGATTCGATTCGCCCATGCACGATTGCCCAATTTGCGCGCTCCATAGCAGCAAGATTGCTCAATCAAGCTATGAAATTGTGCGCAGCAACCATTGGCTTTTGCGCCATCATCCAGCGCCTGCTCCGCTGCTTGGTTGGCTTCTGCTTGATGCCCGGCGTCACCTGGCCGGCCCGGTTGATTTTCAACCCCAGGAAGCAGCGTCTTGGGGGCAGGCCACACAGCGGGCAAGCCAACTGATTCAACAACTCACCGACTGCGACCGGGTTTATGCCATTGCTTTCGGGGAAGGTGCCCATCATTTGCATCTGCATTTAATCCCTCGCTTTCAGCTTGATCCGGATACGACGGCTTGGGCTGTTGCTGATCACTATCGGGCTGTTGCTTCTGGTGAACGTGCTGCTGTTGACCCAAGCCAGATTGCTCAATTTGTTCAGCAGGCGCGCTTGATTGCTGCATCCTTTGATCTGGATGCTGTTTAGCTTGAGCAGCTTCTTCGTTGTTGTTGATCGAAAAGCTTTTTTGACCTTTTGAATCAGGATTCAAAACGAAAAACGCAAGCTGTCGACGGCCATACCCATTAGATAAGGGATGTTCCCTTAGATCACACCGCACCGATGGCTGATCACGAAGGCCAGCAGCTCACTCCGCGTGAGATGGTTCGCGCCCATCTCTATCCAGCGCTGGCCACGATTTCAACGCTGGCTTTGGTGATTGGTGTTGTTCAGTTAGCGCCGATCTCTCAGCAAGCGCGACAGTTCAATGCCTGCATTGAAAGCACAGCTGATGCTCAGCAGGCCATGCTGAAACGGCAGAACTCGCCGACTGCAAAGGCTGGCCGACGGTCTATCGCTGATTGCTACGGCCTCTAGTTTGCTTGTTTAGGGGAATGCTGAGGAGCTTTTTTCCCTGCTGTTACTGATGCCTGCCGTTACTTCATGTCTGCAGTGTTTGCTGTGGCCAAGGCTGCTCAGATTTTGATCTCTACGCTCTTGCTGAACTCTCAACGCAAGGCTTTTGGCATCAAGGCTTCATGAATCAAGGCTTTATGGGTCAAGCTTTCATGGATCACGGTTTTATGGATCAAGGCCTCATGAATAAAGGCTTTATGAATAAAGGCTTGGCAACCTTGAGCGGACGATCCACAAGCGTCTTTTCAGCTGTAGACGTTCTTGCTCTCTGCCGATGTCGTATCAACTGAGATGGTGTCGACATCTCGCTCTAAACAGCAACCTCTAAACAGCTGAGCAGCCTCTCAAAAGATCAGCAGCCAAGCCTTTTGACCAACATCCCTCAGGAGAGCATTGATGGAACTGATTTCCAGCTATCGCAATAAGGGTTATGAGGCCGTGGCTGATGGCGTCATGACATTTTTTGATCGACGTACTGATTTGCACCGCTCCGGTGCTGCCTTTGGTGATGATCAAGCCAAGCAGAATGCGGAAGCGGCGAAAGTTTCAACAGACATCAGCCTGTTATCGATTGATCGCTCTGACCCTGAGGCCTTTGCCTTGTCTGAGGTGATCATCCGCGGCGTTAATGCAGCTCTCGATCATTATCTACACAGCCATCCATTGTTTAAAGAGTGTTGCCCAGAGCAATCACTCTTTGTTAACCCGATTTTTAATCTTCAACGCTATGCCCCGGGTGAAGGTTTTAAGCGTTGGCATTGCGACTGGACCATTGATGATGACGCCACAGAACCAGTCCATCGTGTGTTGGCCTGGATCCTCTATTGCAATGATGTCGATTCAGGGGGGACTGAGTTTCATTGGCAGCAACATCATGAAGCGGCTGAACGCGGAAAGCTTGTGATTTTCCCTGCCGGACTTTCACATATTCACCGTGGCCGTGTGAGTGAAACGGAAACCAAAACGATTGCGACAGGCTGGATTAATGCAGGCACACGGGATGCCTATATCTCCCGCTTAGGAAGTAGCTAGAGCTCTGCTCTTGCCCTTCAATCCACCACGATCAGTTGTTTGACGTTGTAGCGACGTACTGCATCGGCGAGGCTTGTGAGATCGTCTCGATTGGGAATACAGATGCAACCAACTCCCGGGTAGCAATTGTGAATTCCCAAACCAGATCGACTTGTTTGGAACAGTGGGTCGAGCTGCATCCAGACATCATGGCCCCAAGGCTCTGGTGCACCCAGTCGATAGTTGCCTTTCGGTAAGGGGGAGCCATTGCCAGGAGACCAACGCCGATCAAGTTGCTGATGTCGCTTGGCGCTGGCGACAGCCTGCCAACGTTGTAAGGATTGACCGTTCTGTTGCAACTGCAGCGACCAGAGGGGATCGCCATTGGCGTTGTTGTCGCTTGTTCGCCGCAACAACAGCCTGGTCTCTGCCGCTTGGCTTAGTTGGGTTTCATGGCTTGCTTGTTTTTCATGTCTTACCTGAAATGCCTGGCTTGCCTGATGACTTACCCAGCTTCCCCGTCTTGCTCGGCTTGCTTGGTTTACCCGGCCTACTTGTCTTATTTGGTCTGTGCTTAACGCTATGCCGGCTTCTACTGCTCGGCCTCGTTCAGCAGCTTGCCCTGGTGAGGCTGCTAGCAATGACGAGCCTGCTAGCACTGCTGAGGCGGCTAATCCCGATGAACCTGCTGCCACCGGTGCAGCAAGAGCAAGCAACGTCCACGCGGTGACAAGATTGTTTTTCAATGCGCTTCGTCCCGACGGAAGCCAACGCTAAATGCAGAGCCCTGATTCGCTCATCACATCGTTCCAGATTCGCTCATCACGAATAAATCAATAGCTTGCAGATTTGCTTGGCGACGTTGTTTTGTTCCAATCAACCTCGGCTTGATCGTTGTCAGCTACTGATGAACACCTGCAGTCCTTCCAGATAGAGAAGTCCGCTGCAGAGCAACGCTGATGCCCAGCAAAAGGCTCGCAATGGAGGAATATTGCCCACGTAGGCGCCGATATAGAACAAGCGCAGAAAGGGATGCGCAAGAGCCGCAATGGTTGCGGTAGCCGATAAGGGGCCAGCATGGATGGCTGCGATCAGAGCCAGAATGGCAGCGGGGGCATGCAGGCCGAAGGCTTCGAAACAGTTCTGATGCGCCCAACTGGCGCGCTTTCCCCAGGCCGGGTAGCGATCAAACATGCTGCGTGGCGCTGCCAGATCTGCCAGCGAGAAGTTCGACTGTGCACGCGCTGCACCCAGCGGCACGATGCTGATCATCACCACAGCACCGGCTAAGACCAGCGACCAAGCAAAAGGAGCTTCGGCATTGGCGGTGAACAACTGAAAGAACATGATCAAATCGGCCTTAGTAAGTCTTTTTTCTAGAATCAAGCATCGCCTGATCTTGATCAAAGACCATTTGATCTTTTCATGAGCAACTGTCCGCTGCCGATCCTCTACAGCTTCAGGCGCTGTCCCTACGCCATAAGAGCACGTTGGTCTTTATTGCATGCCGGGCAGCTGGTGCAGTTGCGTGAAATTGAATTAAAGGCCAAGCCCCCACAAATGCTTGAGGTCTCGCCTAAAGGCACGGTTCCTGTGTTGGTACTTGCCGATGGCAGCGTGATTGATGAAAGCATCGACATCATGCATTGGGCACTCAAGCAAGCCGACCCTTTTGATTTGTTATGCAAAGGCGATGCATCTGCTCAGCAAGAGATGACGTTGTTGATAGACGAGCAGACGGCAACCTTTAAATATCATCTGGATCGTTTTAAGTACATCGATCGCTATCCAGGCGATTCAAAAGATATTCATCACCAGGCAGGTCGAGAGATTCTTTATCGCTGGAATGAACGTATCGCCGTGAATGGCTGGCTCATTGGCGAGAGGATGTCTCTAGCTGATCAAGCGCTTTGGCCATTTGTTCGTCAATGGCGCATTGCAGACCCGAAAAGTTTTGATGCAGACCCTGGCCTGTCTGCCATGCAGCATTGGCTGCGTCGGTTTTTAGAGGATCAAAGTTTTGAACGCCTGATGGCAAGGTTTTCCCCTTGGCATCCTGATCAACCAGAAAGCCTATTTCCTGCCGATTCGTCTGCGGTGCCCCTTGACCAACCACTCTTTCATCTTGCTTTAAGCCAAGACTGGCAAGCCGCTCAGGACAGTGGAAGTTATCAGGTTTCGACCAGAGGATTCACTCTCTCTCAAGTTGGGTTCATTCATTTGTCTTGGCTTGATCAAGTTAAGGCAACGTTTGATCGTTTTTATGCCGATGCTGCTGACGTCCTTTTGCTCACCATTGATCCAGCATGCTTAACAAACCCGCTTCGAGCTGAGGTTGCAGCCAATGGTGAGCTGTTTCCTCATCTTTTTGGTCCATTGCCTGTTAAAGCGGTCATGGATGCTCGCCCATATTCTCAGTAATAGCTAATTAAGTATCTATAAAGGTATGCACATTCTGCTGGCTAATTAGTTCGGAGTTTTTGCGGCAGTTGTTCTAGTCAGCCAATACTTCTTTCGTCCTTTTCTACTCCCCCATTTGGGTGATGTGATCATCTGATTAACCCCTCTGTTGGGGGATGTGCATGGAACGGCAGTCGTTAATGATGGATGAGCTCACAAGCAGAACCAAGAAGAGTTTTGTTGCCAGTTGATTTGAGTTGATGGTTGATAGATGCCGTCTCGAGATTGTACTTTCTATTCTGTTTTTATGC
>CATBLW010000264.1 GCA_949486985.1 Prochlorococcus marinus str. MIT 9215 | reverse complement strand
GGAGGCTGTACGGCGTCCTTTAGAGGAGCGCTGCAACTCAGCTTCTAAGCGTTCACTCGGCAACCCCAAGTCTTCAAACAGCTCAGCGCCGATCCGAGGATCCCGACCCATCGCAATCAGCACATGGGACACGTCAATCAGCTGTGATCCCCAACGCGCCCTGGAGCGATCTGCCTCTTCCAGCAAGTCTTCAAGGTCGTCGCCGATGAATAATTCATCTCCCCGTCCCATCGGCTGATCAGCAAGAAAGCCTTCCAAACGATCGAGCAGCTCAGTCGAGTCGATCGACAATCCAGCCACCCAGCCGCTGTAATTGCGATCGCCAAAGAGCACCTGAATCAGATGCTCAACATCGAGCTGACCATGCCGCCAGCGACGCGCAATATCTTGACCAGCCAGCAAAAGATTCCATGCCGCATCACTGAAAAGGTCAGGCTCACTGGTGAGGCTTCCCTGCATCGTGGGCTGGCGATTGGGCTGATAAGGCGTCGTCATCAAAACACCACCCTGAGAGAAACCGATTCCATTGAACTCAGGTTTGAAAGCTGCGGACTATGCACAAATTCCATCAAAGACAGGACTTGCTTGATCGCCAGCACCTCAATGCAGCCCTGAAGGGCCGAGCGCGATCCCTCTCCAGCAACATCACGTAGAAGACGACCATATACACAGACTTTGCCAACCATCTCAGCGATGTGCATTCTGCGTGCACAATCAGCCAACCCAAGCCTTCAACTTCAGCACCAACTTCGTCAGGAGTACAAACCAGCAGGAAGCAAGCAAACGGTGCGACTCATAGGATCCTCGCAACCTCCATCCGTAACACGTGCTCGATTCCCTCGACCTCGTCATCGACACCATCGTGGCCAGGGAGGTCCTGGACTCCCGTGGCAATCCAACGGTTGAAGCGGAAGTTCTGCTTGAAGGCGGTGCCATTGGTCGCGCCATCGTCCCTAGCGGTGCCAGCACCGGTGCCCACGAAGCTCATGAATTAAGGGATGGCGAAGCTCGCTATATGGGCAAAGGTGTCATGAAAGCGGTGAACCATATCGAGGAAAGGATTGCTCCTGCCCTGTGCGGACTGTCTTCTCTTGATCAAGCGACTGTTGATACCTGCATGCTTGAGCTGGATGGCAGCGACAACAAATCGAGCCTTGGTGCTAACTCGATCCTTGCCGTAAGCATGGCCACAGCTCGCGCCGCTGCGCATGGCCTTGGTTTGCCTCTTTATCGCTACTTAGGAGGCCCGATGGCCTCATTGCTACCAGTCCCATTGATGAACGTGATCAATGGTGGTGCACATGCAGCCAACAGCCTCGACTTCCAGGAGTTCATGCTCGTACCTCATGGCGCCCCGACCTTTCGTGAAGCACTGCGCATGGGCACTGAAGTGTTTCACACCCTCAAAGGTCTGCTCCAAGCCAAAGGCCTAAGCACATCCGTGGGTGATGAAGGGGGCTTTGCTCCTGACCTCGGCAACATTGAAGCCGGCGATATCCTCATTCAGGCCATTGAGAAGGCTGGCTACAAACCCGGTGATCAGATCTCACTGGCCTTAGATGTCGCCAGCAGCGAGTTCTTCAAAGACGGCCGTTATGCCTTCGATGGGGGTCACTACACCAGTGGTGAGATGGTTGATGAACTCGAAAAACTGGTGAATCGTTACCCAATCATCTCCATCGAAGATGGACTTGATGAAGACGACTGGCAGGGGTGGGCACAACTCACTGAGCGACTTGGCAGCAAGGTGCAGCTCGTGGGTGACGATCTATTTGTCACCAATACTCGACGCCTTCAACAGGGCATCGATCAAGGGGTGGCCAATTCCATTCTGATCAAAGTCAATCAAATCGGCTCCCTCACTGAAACGCTGCAGGCCATCGATTTAGCCAGCCGCTCCGGCTATACCAGCGTGATCAGCCATCGCAGTGGCGAAACCGAAGACACCACCATTGCTGATCTCTCCGTTGCCACGCGCGCTGGTCAAATCAAAACCGGCTCTCTAAGCCGCAGTGAACGGGTCGCAAAATACAACCAACTGCTCCGCATCGAAGACGAACTGGGCAGTCAGGCTGTCTATGCCGGTGCGACTGGACAAGGGCCTCGAGGGAGCAGCAAGTAAGGCGACGCCGATGCTCAGTCGCTCTAGGGGCAACGAAAGCGTTGAGCTGTTCTGATTGAGAAGAGCATCAACGCGTTGAACCAGGCATTTGATCAAGTCGTCTCTCCCGACCCAACTTGACCTGCAATTTGAGCCAACTCATACCAACAGGTACGCCAACACAAAGAGGCACCAAGGACCAAGCGGGACGACTACTGGCGCCCAACAGAGCCGCTGCCATCGCCATGCAACCCAACAACACCGACTGGCCAATAGCTTGCTGCGCTGTAATCATGCGCCGCAACTGACGGTCAGATTCGCCCATCCGAATCTGCAGTTGCAGGTCACCTTGCTCAAGTCGTTCGAGACTTTCATCGAGTCGACGGGGGAGAGCAGCCGCTCGGCTGCTGATCGCTCCAACCTGACGACCAAATTCATTGATCAAATCATTGGGCCCAGAACCAGTTGAAGACATGAGAGGAATTAAATAGGGCTTGGCCAGTGCTACCAGGCTAAATCCAGAATCAAGACTGCGTCCCACACCCTCAAAAGTGGATAGCGCACGCATCACAAAGATGAGCTCCACCGGCAATCTGAATGGTTGGCCATAAACCAACTCGTAAAGATCTCCAGACAGCTTTTCGATCACATTGGAACTAAACGGGGGCGTCAACGCCTCCTGCAACATGACGCGCACCAAACGGCGTACGGGCCCAAGATCGATGTCGGCAGCAATCACACCCGCAGCCTGCAATTCATGAACAAGAGCCGACGCATCCCTCGCAGCAGCAGCACGAGCCATTGCCCCCAGGCGACGACGGAGCCCTTCCGAGAGCGAACCCATCATCCCGAAGTCGTAATAAATCAGAGCTCCATCAGCAGCAACAGCCAAGTTCCCCGGGTGAGGATCAGCATGAAAGAAGCCAAAGCGCACAAGCTG
>CATBLW010000263.1 GCA_949486985.1 Prochlorococcus marinus str. MIT 9215 | reverse complement strand
GCAGGCAAAACATGCAGAAGGTTGGGCATGCTGCGGCTTGGAGCCTGTTCAAGGTTGGCCATAAGAAGCGACAGTTGAGCGGCGCATCATACGGGGCCCTGTGATCAAACTCATCGCTGGCCTGGATCAAGATCACTGCATTCGCTTTGAAGTTGCAAGAAGCTATCTGCAGCGGTGAAAGACGAAAACAAAAAGTCACCACCGCCAAAGGGGAGAACCAAATAAAAGGAAAGCCCCGTCTACATGCGGGGCTTTCGCATGAGCAGCCAATCAATGACTGCCGAACCTTTCGCCACCAACCCAACGACGGCCTCAAGTTCTGCTCTGCAACTCAGTTTTCAAAGCACTATGAGCTGATCATTTCGTCAATCCCAGTGCAGCGTTCCGCTCGTCTCTTCTTATCGCTGACTGGTGTTGCTGCTCTTGCTTTAGCTAGTTCTCCCATCCATCCAGCAGCTGCTCAAGAGGAAGGCGGCAGTGCAGCAGATCTTGGTGTCATGGCTGAATCCCAGGCGAACCAGTGCATCACCCTCGGCAAATCGTTGGCATCTTCTGGCTTAACGAGCAAGTGAAGGTGGTTAGCCATCAGGCACAGCCCATAAACCTTCACGGCAAACTTCTGCTTGGCCTTTCTAAGTAGCGCCAGTAAGACATCACGCCTAAGGGCTTTAGCAATCAAGAACTACCTTTTATTGCAACGCAGCGTGATCTGAAAACTGCAGTCAGACGGCAGTAAGCGTTTGGCACTCGCCATTCGCTTTCACAGACTCCTCAGTCAAAGCTCTCGTAAACGCTCGAGCTTGTCTTCTAAGTAATCAAGAAAAGGTTTACTCGACAAAGGTTTTCCGGTTACATGCTCAACCAATTGTTCGGCATTCATCATCCGGCCAATGGGATGCACATGCTCACGCAACCAAGCGAGCAACTGCTGCACATCACCACCAGCAACATGCTCATCAAGTGGACCAATCGCCTGCTGCATTGTTTCTGATAACTGGGCACTAATTAAATGCCCCAGGAGATAAGAAGGGAAATAACCAAACAAGCCTTCACTCCAATGCACATCCTGCAGGCAACCTTCCCCATCATGTTTCGGGGTTACACCAAGTAAATCGCGATAGCGCTGATTCCATTGGTCAGGCAAATCCTCCACCGGCAAGCCTTCTTCAAGCAGAGCGATTTCAAGATCTGTTCGAATCAGAATGTGCAGGCCATAACTGAGTTCATCGGCCTCCACTCGATTAAGACCTGGCATCAAAGGGTTCATCGCCTGCCAAAGATCTTGAGCAGATCCAATCGGTGCACCAGTAGCCGCAAATTGAGGCCACCAACTTTCACTAAAAGACCGGCTGCGGGCAATTCGGTTTTCCCAAAACAACGACTGGCTTTCATGAACGGCCATCGACGTCGCTTGTCCCAAAGGCCAGGCGAACCATTGATGAGTCTGAGACGGCAAGCCTTGCTCATAAAGGGAATGGCCCCACTCATGGGCCGTGGCCAAAAAGCAAGACAACGGTTGCTTCTCAACCACTCTGGTGGTGATTCGAAAATCCTGAGGCCCAAGCGTGGTTGAGAAGGGGTGTGGTGATCGGGCCACGCAAGTGATGCTGGGGTCACGGCCCCAACCCTGGAGCAAACGGTCACAAAGCCCCTGCTGTGAAGCTTCGCTTAAATCCCATCCCAACTCTTCACGCCAAACAGCAGAACCAGAACGCACCTTGGCGACCAAATCCGGAAGCCTTTGACGCAAGGGTGCAAATAACTCTTGCAAGCGAGCCAAGGAAAGATCAGGCTCAAATGGCTGGGCCAAGGTTTCCCAGCAACTCCTTGGTTCCGCTAACTGCTGCGCCTGCTCCTGCCGCAGACTGATCAAATGCTGCAAAGGCTTGGCGAAGCAAGAAAAATCAGCCGTTGATTTGGCCTGCTGCCATCGCTCATATCCCTTCGCCTTCGCCGTTGCTAGTTCGCCCACCAAGGCAGGATCCAAGCGCTGCTGGCGCGTTAGATCTTGCTCAAGCAGCTGAAGGTTGCGACTCCGCTCAACAACCTGACTGGGCTCCAACTCCCCCGCCAAACGAGCTTGCTCAAATTCAGCTCTTGCCTCAACAACTAGGCCCTCAAATTGCTGACTGCTCTGACGAGCATGCAATTGCTTGGCCAACAGACTGAGTTGCTCCCCACGCCAAGCAGCGCCAGCAGAAGGCATCCTGGTGTTCTGATCCCAGTAGAGGGTGCTCTGAATCGAACCCAGCAGCTGGGTTTCATGCAGATAGTCCCCCAATCGCTGCCAAGCCAGTAAAGGCAAAGGCTT
>CATBLW010000262.1 GCA_949486985.1 Prochlorococcus marinus str. MIT 9215 | reverse complement strand
TCAATCTCAAGTTCAAGGGTGCAAGTGGGCGACAACTCATCGCGATAAGGGCGCAAGTAGAAATCATTCAAAGCCCAGTGAGGGTCTTGATCCGCACTGTCTTCTGCTGGCAGAGAGACCGCTGCGTCTTCACGTCTATGCCGACTTGGATGGCGATCAACACGCGCCTCGAGCATCATCCGACGCTCCAAGGCAAAAGAATCCTCCAACAATCGTTGCCAAAGCTGATTGCCATTCAATAAGCGGCGATCATGACTAAGGAAACCCAAATGGCCGCCGACGTTAAAACTGAGAAGGGGAACGTCATAAGGAGCGAGATGTCTGGCGGCACCAAGCACAGTTCCATCGCCGCCAAGCACAACAGCAAGATCGGGCAAGCCTGTTGAAGAAGCCAGTAACTCTGGGAAGGGATTGGCCATCTGGCCACTCATGGCGACAAAAACTTGCGCCCCCAGCGCTCGCAACTCTTCGGCACAACGCTGAGCCTCAGATTCGGCAGGTTTGCTCTTCGTCCGATAGATCACCCAGACCAAATCGAGACGCATGCCAACAACCTCCTACCAGCGCAGCAAGTTGAAACGCTCCATATCCACAGTGACGCGGTTGCGATAAAGGGAAAGGAGAATCGCCAGGCCTACAGCAGCTTCTGCTGCTGCGACGGTGATCACAAACACTGCAAACACCTGACCGCGAATCAAATCACCATCAAGATAAGAGGAGAAGGTCATCAGGTTGATATTGACCGCATTGAGCATCAACTCGATGCTCATCAAAACCCGAACCGCGTTGCGACTATTGATTAGTCCCCACACACCGATGCAAAACAGCAGGGCCGCCAGCAGCAAAAAGGCCTGAATGGGAAGAGGGCCGAACATGAAACCAATCAGCGAGAAAAGAACATTGGGCTAAAGAGCGAACTGAAAAATTAGCGGGTCGACTGATCGACCAAAAGCGGTGTGCTTGGCTTCTCGATAAGGCCCTGATCAACGGCATCTCCAGTGCCGACATCAGCCTCCAAAACATCGCGACGCGCCAAGACAATCGCGCCAATCATGGCCATCAACAAAAGAACGGAAGCCAGTTCAAAAGGCAACAGATAATCAGTGAACAGATGTTCACCGATGCGCTCCGTTGCACCTTCTCCAATAGCTGCAGGACCTGGCACTGCCCAAGGTGTTGAGACAACAACTCGCACCAGAAGGATCAATAAGCCAGCACAGACACCACCCGAGAGCAGGCGTCGTAACTGCAAACCTTCAACAGGCTTTAAATCCTCGCGCTTGTTGACCAGCATGATCGCGAACAGGATCAGTACATTCACCGCGCCGACATAAACCAGCACTTGAGCAGCCGCCACAAAGCTGGCATTGAGCAGAAGGTAGAGGCCTGCAACAGCCATAAAAACCCCGCCCAATAAAAAAGCTGAATAGACGATATTGCTCAGTAGCACCACGCCAAGGGAACCAAGAACCACAACTGCCGCAAGGACAACGAAGCAAATCAGCTCGGTGGAGTTAGCAATTGTCATCCGTTTGCCTTATCCCCAACAGGAGCATTCTCAATTGATTCTCCCTCATCCCCTGCAGCTGCGTTGGCTTGCAGTTGCTCCAACACCTGAGCAGGCAATTGACCCGCTCGTGGTTGATCGGCTGGCACCCCATGGGGATCCATCACACCAGCCGGCAAATAGGCCAACTCACGCAAAGGCTGAACCGAAGGATCTGTGGTCACGCTGGTTGGCAGACGTCCAAGCGCAACATTGTCGTAATTGAGGCTATGGCGATCAAAGGCTGCAAGCTCATATTCCTCAGTCATTGAAAGGCAATTGGTAGGGCAATACTCAACACAATTGCCACAGAAAATACAAACCCCAAAATCAATCGAATAGTTCCGCAGCTCCTTTTTCTTCGTCTCCTTATTCATCACCCAATCAACAACTGGCAAGTTGATCGGGCAGACCCGCACACACACCTCACAGGCAATGCACTTATCGAACTCGTAATGAATCCTGCCGCGGTATCGCTCGGAAGGAATGAGCTTCTCGTAGGGATACTGAACCGTGATCGGACGCCGGCGCAGATGGTCAAACGTGACCGAGAGTCCCTGCCCCAGGTAATTCGCTGCATCCACCGCATCGCGGGTGTAGTCAGCAACTTTTTTGAGGAACCCGAACATGCGTAAGGACCTCTTAAAGGCCTGCAATGAGCATGTACCAAATCTTACAAGCTTTTTAAGCGGGCTAAGTAGAAGTACTCAGCCCTAAATCAACTTGGTGCTCAAACCACCACACCATCAAGCCAGGCGAAAGCATCTAGCCAATTGCCAGTGGCAAATTCAGCCGCCAAAAGCAGATGGGAACACCAATTTCAAAGCAGCTGTGATCAGCAAGTTCGCCAGAGAGAGAGGCAGTAGAAACTTCCAACCAAGATCGAGCAACTGATCAATGCGAACCCGCGGCGTGGTCCAACGCAACAAGATGGCCAGGAATACCAGCAGGTAAGCCTTCAGCACGGTCATAACGATGCCAACCGAAGCTGTAATCACTTGCACGACTGGTGCATCAACAGATTGCCCCAGCCAGCCAGCCAGCCACTCCACTGGAATCGGGAAACCCCAACCGCCCAGATAAAGCACCGAAACCAATAAGGCCGACAACACCAAATTGATGTAACTACCCAGATAGAACAGGGCGAACTTCATCCCGGCGTATTCGGTCTGATAACCAGCCACGAGCTCTTCCTCGGCCTCAGGAAGATCAAATGGCAAGCGCTCGCATTCAGCCAGAGCACAGATCCAAAAGATCAAAAAACCCACAGGCTGACGCCAGACATTCCAACTGAGTACGCCAGCACCATTTTGTTGATCGACAATGTCAACAGTGCTGAGCGAATTGCTCATCATCACCACTGCCAGCACTGATAAGGCAAGGGGGATTTCGTAACTGATTGACTGCGCAGCAGCTCGCAATCCTCCCAACAATGAATACTTGTTATTCGAGGCATAACCACTCATCAACAAGCCAATCGGCTGAATGCTGCTCAGTGATATCCAAAGAAAAATGCCAACTCCAACATTGCTGATCAAAAGATTCTGGCCAAAAGGCACGATCAGCCAAGAAAGGATCACTGGCACCAGCACCAGCACCGGACCCAAGGTGAACAACAAACCATCGGCCCTGGCCGGGATCACATCCTCTTTAACCAGCAGCTTCAGACCATCCGCCATCGGCTGCAGAACGCCGAGGGGACCGGCATATTCCGGACCAATCCTTTGTTGTGCGGCTGCAGAGATCTTCCGCTCCAACCACACCGTGACCAACACGCCCACTATTGCCGCCACCAAAACCAACGCCATCGGCAATGGCAGCCAGATCAAATGAGCAACCTGCGGCGAGAGTCCCAAACCCTGCAAGGCCTGAGTAAAACTCAACTCCAAGTCGAGACCAGGACTCACCAAAGCTGGAGCAGCGGTGGCAAGGTTGGTGACCATGATCACGGATGAGGTGCTTGCAACTTAGGCGCCCGTAGCCGGAGCGCGGTCTTCACCATGAATCCAAGACCTTGCCTTCGCCCCTGTATAGATCTGCGATGGCCTGAAAATTCGATTAGCACCGAGCTGCTCACGCCAATGGGCAAGCCAACCCGCAACCCTTGAGATTGCGAACACAGGCGTGAACAAATCCCGTGGAATTCCGAGCTTGCGATACACCAAGCCGGAATAGAAATCGACATTGGGATAAATGCCCTTGGGGCCAAGACGAGTTGCTGCTTCATGCTCTACAGCCCTGGCGACGTCATACATCTCATCTTTGCCAAATCTGGCGAACATCTCCTCCGCCAGGCTCTGAAGAATCACAGCGCGAGGATCCTTCACCCGGTATTCACGATGGCCAAATCCCATCACCTTTCGCTTCGTCGCCATGGCTTCCTCTAGGAAGGCGGCGGCACGATCTGGATGACCAATCTCTTCCAGCATCGCCAAAACATCCTCATTGGCGCCGCCGTGCAGAGGTCCAGCAAGGGTGCCAACCGCAGAAGCCACAACCGCGTAAGGGTCCGTGAGCGTGCTTGCGGTAACCCTGGCACTGAAGGTGCTGGCATTGAGGCTGTGCTCAGCGTGCAAGATCAAGCAGCGATCAAAAATGCGCGCCGCCAAAGGATCAGGTTCACGCTCGGTGAGCATGTAGAGGAAATTGGCGGAATAGGCCAAATCATCTCGAGGCTGAATCGGGTCTTGACCTTTACGAATCAGCTGAAAAGCCGCCACCATCGTTGGGATCTTGGCGATCAGCCTGACCACAGCGTCATAGACGTACTGCGGGTCATCAATCGCCCGGCGTGAATAGAACAGCCCCAGGGATGCAGCACTCGACTGCAAAGCATCCATCGGATGCCCAGTCGCCGGGAAACACTTCATCATGTCCCGCACCCTGAAACTCACCCGCCGGTGCATCTGCACTTCGGCTTCAAAATCACGAAGCTCCTGAGGGCTTGGCAGTTCGCCCCATATCAATAGATAAGTGGTTTCAAGGAAGGTGCTATGGGCAGCCATCTCTTCCAGGGGATAACCGCGATAAGCCAGGCGACCTTGCAAGCCGTCGATATCACAAATCGCGGACTGGGTGACAGGCACCCCTTCCAAGCCAGGACGAAACACAATGCCGCTGCGTTCGTGATGAATGTCTGCTGACCGGTCCTGCCCCACTGCCTTTTTGCCTATTCATGGCTACAGGGCAACTTAAGCAGAGCGAGGTAAAAGCAAGCTCGGCCTCAGCAAGGCTTGCAACTCTGCATGCCCAGCAGGGTCTTGGAGATCTGGTGGCCAGCGCAAATGAACAAAGCCGGCCTTCTTCAAAGACAAACAACCCGGCGTTGCTCCCAACAACCTTGCAGCCAGAACGCTCAGATCAGGTTCATGGCCTACCAACAGACAACGTTCAGAAAGCCCTGACAGCAAAGGCCATGGATCACGACCAGGAGCAAGGGAATCAGCAAGTACCAACTGCTGTGCCAAGCCAGCCTGAATGGCAAGTTCTGCTGTCTCTCGTGCTCGTCGATAGGGGCTAGTGAAAAGCTGATCAGCCGCAAACCCCAACCCTTGCAAATGTCTTGCGACTGCAAGCGTGCGCTTGAGACCTTGAGCCGTTAAGGCACGTTCTGAATCATCGATCCGATGACATCGCGGTTCTGCAATTCCATGACGAAACAGGAATAGATCAACCAAGGCTTAGGCGAGCTCTCAAGCGCAAACCCGAGCTGCTCTCCTCTTGGTCAGGTCCAACTGCCATCGCCAAACCCTGCACGCTTGGCTGTAACGAACGACCGGCAACTGTTTGGATCAAAGTCCAAGGGCGCCAATGCTTGAGCTGCAATCGACCAGGCTCTGCAGCCAGAACGATCTGATTAGCAAGCGACTGGCCATTGCCTTTACTGAGCTCTTTCAGCTGACCAAGACGCGGTTGCAAGGCATTGGTCTGCTTCCGCTGCTGAAGGGCGGCAAGGGTCTTGCCCCACCAGGCCTGACCTGATTCTTGGACAAGCGCAACACCCAATTGCGTCTCAAGGCTGTCGTAACTGCGGCGATTCTTGCGCACAATCTGAGTCCAAACCTGCATGGGTTGGTCGTCAGACTTCAATTCAGCTTTGACAAAGCCCTGTTCAACAAAGGCTTCATCCACCTGATCAATAGCGGGATGATCCTGCTGGGTGCCAAGCACCCAACCCTTTGGCTCTTGTAACCAAAGCAAAGGGCCATCATCGAGGCCAGCAATGGTTGATGCCAATGGGGCTTCAACCTTGGTTAACTGCTGACGCAGTTCAGGACCTAACCACTGCACCAACGGATCCTGATCTGCAGGATCAAGCAAACGCGATGGTGAGCCCAGCACCGCCACTACATCGGCCGGACCTCCTGCTCCATTCAATAAAGAGACGCCAGCTGCTGACGTTGTCTCCACACCAGGCAAAGGATTCTGGAAACGCAAAAGGCCTTCCACAGCCAGGTCAGCACCATCGAGTTGGAGACCAGCAACAAGACCTCTCAGATCATCACGTTGGCTCACTGACTCCGGCAGACCAAACCACGAATGCAGTGCGGACG
>CATBLW010000261.1 GCA_949486985.1 Prochlorococcus marinus str. MIT 9215 | reverse complement strand
CCTAATCACTACCCAATTACGCCTGGGCTTCGCTTAATTGAAGCGAGTGCAGGTACAGGCAAAACCTTTGCACTAGCCCATATCGTGCTTCGGTTGCTGACGGAAGGGAAGCAATCTCTCAGACAACTGTTGGTGGTGACATTCACAGATGCTTCCGCAGCAGAGTTACGCGCACGGATTGGATTGCGTCTAGAAGCGGCCCTCGATGGCCTGGAAGCATTGGCTGGCGGGAGTATCCCAAAAGCTAGTGATCCAGTACTGCAGGAATGGCTTGAGCAGACAGGGCTAGAGCAACAACAGCGCAAGACTGAACAACAAATCAATGCCCAACGGCAACAGTGGATCTGCCAGCTACTGGAGGCCCTGGAAGGCCTGGATCAGGCCGACATCACAACCATCCACGGCTTCTGTCGTCGCACATTGCGGAGACAAGCACTCGAGAGCGGCAGCGTCATGGAGCCAATCCTGGAAGGTGATGCACAAGATTTGGTGCTCGAAGTCATCCATGACTATTGGCAACAACAAATTCTTGAACTTGATCCCCAAGATGTGCGTGGTCTGCAGGCTGCTGGTTTAGACGTTGAGGCGCTTACCAAAGGTCTACTCAAGGTCGACAACGAACCAAGCCTGACCTTCAAAACCGATGATCATGATCTCGAACCGACACAAGCTCTAAAAGATCAATTTGGAGACTGTCTTCTTAACCGCTGGCGGCCATTTGTGGAGCAATGGCAACAGGAAGGCCTCGCATTAGAAGCCGAGTTCTGCAGAACTGCAGCAGATTGGCGCAGCCGTGGCTGTAAAGCTTCAGAGACAAAACCCTTCACCCCTAAGCCAAAAACAAATCGCTGCGAGCTGCTGACTGACTGGATCGATCATGTTCAGCTCACGGAACACGATTTAGGCCATCGTTCAGCACCTGCCTATGGGCTGATCCGCGATCAAGATCTACTGAAGGATTACTTTCACCCTCAAGTGTTCTGCAAGGCTGCCCGAAGTTGCGGAGAAGACACCCCTAAACCCCTAAGCCCACAACTTCAAACGGCCATTGCTGACCTCTGGGATGGACCAGCTCAACGGGTATGGTGCCACGCCTTGCAATGGGGGAGGCAAGCCTTAAAGGAACGTCGACAAAAGAGAGGTGTGATGAGCTATGCAGAGCTTCTTGCCGCTCTCGACCCAGGCACTGATCACGAAACAAAGAGTGAAAGGATCACATCATCACCATGGTTGCAATCGCTAAGGGAGCGATATCAAGTCGCTCTGATCGATGAATTTCAGGACACGGACCCGGTGCAATGGCGTCTTCTTAACCAAACATTTGGACGTAGTCCTGATCATCTACTGGTGATGGTTGGTGATCCCAAGCAAGCGATCTATCAATTCCGGGGTGGCGATCTCAACACCTATATGAAGGCACGCCTGGAAGTCGATCGTATCGACGCCTTACTCGACAATTTCCGCACAACAGCACCATTGATGGCTGGTCTTAATCAATTAATGGCCGCAGGGCTCAAACGGTCGCAGTTAGATGTTCCAGCCTTGCGTTCACGCAGTAATAGCAAGCCATTGCAGCTCGCCCAATCCAACCAGCCACTGCAACTGCTCAACCTTGATGTTGAAAGCCGTGATGATGAAAGCAGTGAAGCTGACAGCCATTACGAAGACAGCCTTGACGAAGACAACGCCTCAACGAAGGTAAAAAGCCAGGTACTGCTATCAAAAACCAAACTTGAGGATCTGGTACCAAAATCTGTGGCAGCAGCAGTTCTCGAGCTGCTGCAT
>CATBLW010000260.1 GCA_949486985.1 Prochlorococcus marinus str. MIT 9215 | reverse complement strand
CTTCAGGAATTGATTCTCAATCAGCTGATTCCAATGCGGATCAAATCAGATGTTTTCACAACGCGCTGATCAGTCAACGTCACCGTTTGCTCTGTTGTGCATGGATGCCTCTATGCCAGGATTCATGCAGAGAGGATCAATACATGGGTCAGGCACGAAAAGGCATCATCCTTGCTGGCGGTAGCGGCACTCGGTTGCATCCGATTACGCAGGCCGTCAGCAAACAGTTGTTGCCGGTTTACGACAAGCCGATGGTGTATTACCCATTAAGCACATTGATGTTGGCAGATATCAGGGAAGTGTTGATTATCACGACACCTGCTGATCAACAAGCCTTTCAACGCTTGCTTGGTGATGGTCGCCAATGGGGTATGGAGTTGAGCTATTCAATTCAGCCTCATCCGGAAGGCCTGGCCCAGGCTTTTTTGATTGGTGCTGACTTTTTGAATGGTCATCCAGCGGCATTAGTGCTCGGGGATAATTTATTTCATGGTCAGGATCTTGTTCCTTCTGATCTGGATGATCAGGGAGCCACGGTGTTTGCCTATCCAGTGAGAGATCCTGAGCGCTATGGAGTGGTTGATTTTGCTGCTGATGGACGTGTCCTTAGCATTGAGGAAAAGCCTGTACAACCGAAGTCTCGTTATGCAATCACCGGTCTTTATTTTTACGACAGTACCGTTGTTGATCGGGCTAAGAAAGTCAGGCCTTCAGCGCGTGGTGAATTAGAGATCACTGATCTCAATCGTGATTATCTCACCGATGGTCAGCTGAAGGTTGAATTGATGGGTCGAGGTATGGCCTGGCTGGATACAGGAACATGTGACTCTCTTCATGAAGCCTCGAGTTATATCCGCACACTTGAACATCGACAGAGTTTGAAAGTTGGTTGTCCTGAGGAGGTCGCTTGGCGTCGTGGATGGATTTCTGATGAGCAGCTTTCTGCACTAGCAAAGCCGCTGCTAAAAAGTGGTTATGGCAGCTATCTCATGCAGCTTCTCAATCATGACGGCTGACTTGATTCAAGAATGGGATTAGCAGTTTGGATTGCTTCGTAGACCCTGAAAGCCTCTTAAAAGTAAAATTATGAATGTTTTAGGGCCCTAAGCCTTGAAGTGTCTCGATCGTTGTTTGGGTCAAAGCCATCTGCTATATGGCTTCTGATAGTCATGAAAATCTACTTCTAGGATGTTATGCCAGGCAATGAATTGTTCGTGATTGCTGCATGGAATCCTAGGCAAAGTATTCGAGTTCAAAGCATGGGCTCTGCTTGTGATTGAAATTTTGATTGATGAGTAGGAAGGAGGCAATTCACAATTGCCATGTGGCCAGCCTGTGGAGGTGTTTGTGGGTTTATTCTTGTTGAAGGATTTGAATCGCGATGCCTCTCTCCTTGCCAACTGAGTTCCGAGTGTTGGTGACTGGGGGTGCTGGATTCATCGGAAGTGCTGTCGTGCGCAGGTTGCTGCATGAATCGGATGCCGAGGTCTTCAACCTCGACAAAATTGGCTATGCCAGTGATCTCGCCAGTATTGGGGACCATCCCAGGCATCATCTGCTCAAAGTGGATCTTGCCAGTGCTGAGGAGACGGACGCTGCTGTTCGACAAGCTGATCCTGATTTGGTGATGCATCTTGCAGCTGAAAGCCATGTTGATCGTTCAATCGACGGTCCAGGCTTATTTATTGAAAGCAACATCCTTGGAACTTTCAATCTGCTGCAGTCAGTGCGTCGACACTTTGAGCAGCTTTCAGAGAATCGACGCGATCGTTTTCGCTTTCACCACATCAGCACGGATGAAGTATTTGGTTCTTTGGGGTCTCAGGGTCGTTTTTCTGAGGCCACTGCTTATGACCCTCGAAGTCCTTATTCGGCGAGTAAGGCTGCCAGTGATCATCTTGTCAATGCCTGGCATCACACCTTTGGTTTGCCCGTCGTTCTCACGAACTGCTCCAATAACTACGGGCCTTGGCAATTTCCAGAGAAATTAATCCCTGTTGTCATTCTCAAGGCTCTTGCAGGCGAGTCAATTCCGCTGTATGGAGATGGTCTGAATGTGCGTGATTGGTTGTATGTGGAGGACCATGTGGATGCACTGTTGCTAGCAGCAACTTCTGGGCAAATTGGAGATCATTACTGTGTTGGAGGTGCTGGTGACCATGGCTCTCCGAGTGAGCGAAGCAACCGTGATGTTGTTGAAACAATCTGCTCAATTCTTGACCGGATCAAACCCCAGGATGTGCCCTATGCAAGCCTGATCAAGCGCGTGTCAGATCGGCCAGGTCATGATCGCCGATATGCGATTGATTCCAGCAAAATATCGAGGGAACTCGGCTGGAAACCGAAGCATAGTTTTGAAGAGGGCCTAAAAGCCACAGTTGAGTGGTATTTGCACAATCTTGACTGGTGCCGCAAGGTGCTTGAAAAGGCGGGTTATGAAGGTCAGCGGATCGGAATTACTGATCAGAGCTCAGTTTCGGGTTCATGAGTGCGACTGAAACAACACCACGCTCTTTAATCCTGCTTTTGGTGGCATTCCATCCGTCTGAGCAAGAAGTTCATTGTTTGAATACATGTTTGAGATCCTTGCCTGCGACGATTGGTTATGGCGTTGTTGTAAATGATCATATCCCTGGAGAACCCATTGATCTCCTGGCTCAAAATGCGGATGCCTGGCTGTGCAATTCAGATAATCCGGGTTATGGAATGGCGGTTAATCGTTTGGTCAAAACCTTTAAGAACTGCCCAAAGTATCTAGGTGTTCTGAATACAGATCTTCAGTGGGTTAACGGTACTTTCATGACGATGATGTCCTGGATGGACCAGAATCCAGATGTGGTTCTGGCGGCTCCTCGTATTCTTGATCCGTCTGGTCATGAGCAGAAGCTCTGCAAGAGAAATCCCACTGTTTTGGGTTTG
>CATBLW010000259.1 GCA_949486985.1 Prochlorococcus marinus str. MIT 9215 | reverse complement strand
CGGAACGTCTGAGCAGTGCATCACTGCCTTCAAGTTTTTCCAGCAGGAGATCGCGAGTCAGTTCGACGGTGAGCTGGATGCGCTTCAGCACGGCCAGCCATGCCATCGCTAGACGGTCGTTACTCGAGCCTTCGGCAAGAAGCTCCAATTGGGGCTGACTGAGTAGTTCCAACCGTTGCCTGAGTTCTGATTCCAAGCGCTTGGCACTCGAGAGCGAGCGTGTCTGCAGTGCGTTGCGCTCAAGCACCAGAGTGCGGGTTTGTTTCCAGCTCCCTGTTTCGCCATGGGTGCGGGCGATCACTGCTGCTAACTCAGGCTTCAGGCCTGCGGCGGTGAAGCTCAAGCAGTACTTCGTCGCCTTACGCATGGCCTTGGCCACTGACCTCCACTCCACCTTTGGTGCCCAGCTTGGCAGCGGTATAAGGAGATGAAACACAATTAGTTCCTGGCTTGAAGAGGCTTTCACCAGTGTTGTTCTGAGTTGCTGCTTTTTGATCCCTTGAATGGGGGAAATCCATCCCATAAGTTCTCCCTCAAATAAGGGGATCTTCATCACTCCGCATCACCTCACAAAGCCGATTGATCTGCTCGGCCTCCGCCACGGTGTTGGCGATGCCACTGGCCAGGCTTGGCGAACCCACCACGATCGAGAGGCATTGGGCCCGGCTGATCGCCACGTTCAGCCGGTTCGGCTCCAGCAGAAAGCTCAGCCCGCGAGGTGCCTCCTCACCGCTGCTGGCCGTTAAAGAGTGAATGGAAACCGGGGCCTCCTGGCCCTGGAACTTATCAACCGTTCCCACTCGGGCTTTTCCAGCCAACCTTTGCTGAAGCTGATTCACCTGCACGTTGTAAGGCGCTGTCACCAGGATCTGTGACGACGTCAGCGTGCCTTCTGCGATGCCGCTGGTTTTGGCGTGTTGGTATCTGCCCCCCAGAAGGGAATCCACCAATATTTCGATGCGATTGATCTCTTCCTTGCTGCAGACGCTGTTGCCGGTGTGCGTCACCGGATCAAACACCAGGCCTTGATTGGGGTATAGCTCTCCGTAATCGGCCTGGCATGGTTTGGCCCAGCTGATGCGATTGCTGCCATTGGCGGGGCTGGCCTGCAGCCGGCCCTCATAAAACAAGTCACTCACCATTCCTGTGAGGCTCGGTTCCATCCGCCAGCTGGTGGAGAGAAACACGCCTCGATCGTCGGGCACCACCGAGGCCCCCTCCATCCAATACTCCAGGCAGCTCTGGCCTGAATCCCCTGGATGATCGGCCTGCGAGGGCTGGGCCAGTTGCTGTTGATCGCCCACCAAAAGGATTGAGCGGGCGCAACGCGCCATCACCAGCAGATTGGCGAGCGACATCTGACCCGCTTCATCCACCACCAGCCAATCGAACTGATCCGCTAGCTCTTCTTTGCAGAATATCCAAGTGGTGCCGCCCACCACCGCCATGGCATCAGTGAGTTGGCCGGGCTTAACCACGCTGATGCCTTCGGTTGTCAGCGCGTCTTCTTTGCTGTTGCTGCACTTCACCACCTCGCCCGCCACCCGTGCAGTGCTGCAAGTGCTCTTGGCTTTCTTGAGCAGGTTGTTGATGGCGGCGTGGCCGTTGGAGCT
>CATBLW010000258.1 GCA_949486985.1 Prochlorococcus marinus str. MIT 9215 | reverse complement strand
GGTGGTGGGCCCAATCGGATCGGCCAAGGGATCGAATTTGACTACTGCTGTTGTCATGCTTCCTTTGCTTCGCAAGAACAGGGCTTCGCCACGGTGATGGTGAATAGCAACCCTGAAACCGTCTCCACCGACTACGACACCAGTGACAGGCTCTATTTCGAACCATTGACTCTCGAGGATGTCCTCAATGTGATTGAGGTGGAACAACCCGATGGGGTGATCGTTCAATTCGGTGGTCAAACCCCACTCAAGTTGGCCATTCCCTTGTTGCGATGGCTTGAGTCTCCTGCTGCTGAGAACATCCCTACGCGTATCTGGGGAACATCTCCAAAGTCGATTGATCAGGCAGAAGATCGAGAACAGTTTGAAGCGATTCTGCGCCAACTTGAGATTCGACAACCTCGCAATGGTCTTGCACGCAGCGACGAAGACGCTCGCTTGATAGCAGCTCGTATCGGTTATCCCGTTGTTGTGCGTCCTTCTTATGTGCTTGGTGGGCGGGCGATGGAAGTTGTCTTTGATGAACAGGAATTAAACCGCTACATGGTGGAAGCGGTACAAGTTGAGCCCGACCATCCGGTGTTGATTGATCAATACTTAGAAAATGCCATTGAGGTTGATGTCGACGCCCTTTGCGACCGCAATGGATCAGTGGTGATTGGTGGATTGATGGAGCACATTGAACCGGCTGGAATCCATTCCGGTGATTCAGCTTGCTGTCTTCCTTCTGTTTCGCTTGGTGAGCAGGCTCTAAAAATCATTCGTCAATGGAGTGAAGCCCTTGCCATTGCTCTCAAAGTTCAAGGTTTGATCAATCTGCAGTTTGCAGTTCAAATCGATGATTCTGGTGATGAGAAGGTCTTCATCATTGAGGCCAATCCGCGTGCTTCTCGCACAGTGCCCTTTGTGGCCAAGGCAACAGGTGTTGCCCTTGCTCGCATTGCAACTCGGCTAATGGCTGGAGAGACTTTGGCTGAAGTTGGCCTCACTGTTGAGCCTCAGCCTCCTCTTCAGACCATTAAGGAAGCCGTTCTGCCTTTTCGGCGTTTTCCTGGAGCCGATACGGTGCTTGGCCCTGAGATGAGATCCACTGGTGAGGTGATGGGCTCAGCCAAGAGTTTTGGCATGGCTTATGCCAAGGCCGAATTGGCTGCTGGCGAGGCTCTGCCAACAAGTGGAACGGTGTTTCTCTCTACCCATGATCGCGATAAGCAAGCCTTGGTGCCTGTTGCTGAGCGTTTGATTGCGCTTGGTTTTGATTTGACGGCCACCTCTGGCACAGCAAATGCCCTTATAAAGGCTGGCTTGAACGTCAAACCTGTTCTCAAGGTTCATGAGGGGCGTCCCAATATTGAGGATCTGATTCGCTCTGGTGAGATTCAGTTGGTGATCAATACACCAATTGGTCGTCAGGCTGCACACGATGACAAGTATTTGCGACGCGCAGCTCTTGACTACAGCGTTCCAACAGTGACCACCCTTGCTGGTGCACGTGCAGCGGTTGAGGGGATTGCCGCGCTGCAGGCGCAGTCGTTATCTGTTGCTGCTTTGCAGGACATTCATTCTTGCAATTCCACTAAGGTTGATTGAATTGTTGGGTTCATTTTGACTTTGACAGCTTCGCGCCCTGTGCCTGCACCTGGTACAGATTGTCGGAATGAGTTCCAGGCTGCTTATGAGAATCGCTATACCTGGGATCCAGGTTTCTCTGGTTATCAAGGACGCTGCATCTGGCAGCAGGATGACCGCATTGTTGAGGGAACTTTTCAGGTAGGCTCTGATTTCAAGGCCACTGTTGAAGGCATTGAAGATGAAGATATAAATAAGGCGGTTTCTTCTCAATTATGGGAGGTGGCTATCCACCGCGTTAGGCGTAGTTTTGAGAAGACTCACTCAGAAAATACATTTACAGCGGG
>CATBLW010000257.1 GCA_949486985.1 Prochlorococcus marinus str. MIT 9215 | reverse complement strand
TCGTAACGCTCCCTTGGGTCGCGGCCGCTGGGGTTTGGCCGCCGGCGTTCGTCGCCGTAGTCGCGTCGGGGTGGCTGTCTGTCGTAACGGGAAGGGCTCACAACAACTCAGGCTTTCGAGGCAGGCCCATGGAGTAATTCAGCACACGAGCATCGAGGTTGTAGCTCAGTTCTCCGGCCTGCAGTAGTTGACGAATCGTGCCTTCCAATTCTGAGCCGATTTTTCGCAGGTTGTAGTCACTCAGTTCTCCACCAGCTTGGGAGTTCACCAGATCCTTAAAGCGTTGTTGAATTTTCGCCAAGACATTGTCGTCCCAGAGAAATTCATTGTCAGGGTCGAGGTCGAGAGTGAGCTGGTCGGGGTCTGCGATCAGATCATCGTTCTCAACCCTGGCCGTAAAAATCCGCACATGACGTGTGGTGCACTTCAGCAGGGTCTCGGTCATGGCAAGGGCCGGTCCATTGATGGGACCGAGAGAAGAGATTGAATAACTCTAGGAAGCCGAAGGGGGTGGGACCCTTTTAAGGTTGACTTTCAGTTTTCGAGAGAAGCATGCGCGTTGCCATCGCAGGAGCAGGCCTGGCAGGCCTTTCCTGTGCCAAGTACCTGGCTGACGCGGGCCACACTCCTGTGGTCTATGAGGCACGTGACGTGCTCGGCGGCAAGGTCGCCGCCTGGAAAGATTCAGATGGTGATTGGTATGAGACCGGGTTGCACATTTTCTTTGGTGCCTATCCGAACATGCTGCAGTTGTTCCATGAATTGGATATCGAGGATCGCTTGCAGTGGAAAAGCCACTCGATGATCTTCAATCAGTTGGATGAACCTGGCACCTATAGCCGTTTTGATTTCCCTGATCTACCCGCTCCGGTGAATGGTGTGGCGGCGATTCTTAGTAACAACGACATGTTGAGCTGGCCTGAGAAGATTGCTTTTGGTCTTGGCCTCGTGCCAGCGATGCTTCGTGGACAGGGTTATGTGGAAGCGTGTGATCAATATTCATGGACGGAATGGTTGAGGATCCAAAACATCCCTGAACGGGTGAATGATGAGGTGTTCATCGCTATGAGCAAAGCGTTGAATTTCATTGATCCCGATGAGATTTCGGCGACTGTGGTTCTTACAGCACTCAATCGCTTCCTTCAGGAAAAGAACGGCTCCAAGATGGCGTTTCTTGATGGCGCCCCGCCTGAGCGTCTTTGTCAGCCCATGGTCGAGCACATTGAAGCTCTGGGTGGAGAAGTGCATCTAAACAATCCTCTTCTGGCGATCAATCTTGGCGATGATGGCAAGGTGGCGAGCTATCGAATTCGAGGCGAGCAGGGCTCTGAGCCCAAAGAGATTCATGCCGATGCATTTGTCAGTGCTTTGCCTGTTGATGCTTTGAAGTTGCTGTTGCCAGCTCCTTGGCAGCAGCTCGAGATGTTTCGGAAGCTCGATGGTTTGCGTGGGGTGCCTGTGATCAATATCCACCTTTGGTTTGATCGCAAGCTCACAGATATTGATCACTTGTTATTTAGTCGTTCACCTCTGCTCAGTGTTTATGCAGATATGAGCATTACTTGCAAGGAGTATGAAGACCCAGATCGATCGATGCTCGAATTGGTTTTTGCGCCTGCTAAGGATTGGATTGGGCGCAGCGATGCCGACATCATTGAGGCGACATTGGCTGAGCTGAAGAAACTTTTCCCTATGCATTTTACGGGAAACAATCAGGCGAAACTACGCAAGTCCAAAGTCGTTAAGACGCCGCTTTCGGTTTACAAAACCACTCCAGGATGTCAGCAGCTTCGTCCAAGCCAGGAGACGCCAATTGAAAACTTTTTCCTTGCAGGTGATTTCACAATGCAGCGCTACTTGGCTTCCATGGAGGGGGCGGTGCTGAGTGGAAAGCTCTGTGCAGAAGCTCTTGATCGCTGCAAGACGCAGTTGTCGAAGCAGTCTTCTGTCGGTGAGGTCGCCTAGGCATAAACGATGGCCCTTGCAGCATCGCAGTCATCGAACACCAGCAGCCAGGCTTGCCTGAGTCTTGAGGATGCCTATGAAGAATGCCGAAAAGAGACTGCCCAGTGGGCGAAAACGTTTTATCTAGGCACGTTGTTGCTGCCGCCTCATAAACGCAGGGCTATTTGGGCCATCTATGTGTGGTGCCGTCGGACTGATGAGCTGATGGATAGTCCAGAAGCGATGGAGCGTCCGGTTTCTGAACTCTCTGAGCGCCTAGATCAGTGGGAAGAGCACACGCGGGCGATGTTTTCCGGTCAGTTACAGGATGGTTTGGACGCAGTGATGGCAGACACCCTGCAACGCTTCCCCATGTCCATACAGCCTTATCTCGACATGATTGAGGGGCAGAGAATGGATCTGAATTGCCATCGATATGCCACGTTTGAAGAGTTAAGGCTGTATTGCTATCGGGTTGCAGGCACCGTTGGCCTAATGACTCAGGGAGTCATGGGTGTTGATTCTGCTTACACCTCTGCTCCATGGAGTGATTGTCCTGACACCTCGGAAGCAGCGATTGCTCTCGGGATTGCCAATCAGCTCACCAACATTCTTCGAGATGTAGGAGAAGATCGCGGGCGTGGCCGTATCTATCTCCCTCAGGAAGACCTCGAGCGTTTTGGCTATTCAGAGGAGGATTTGATGGCAGGACGACTCAATGATGCCTGGAAGCAGTTGATGGCCTTCCAATTGCAGCGTGCGCGGGAGTGGTTTCAACGCTCGGAATCTGGAGTGCGATGGCTTTCAGCTGATGCCCGCTGGCCTGTTTGGACCTCGCTCAGGCTTTATCGAGGAATACTTGATTCCATCGAAAAGCTTGACTATGACGTTTTTAATCATCGTGCCTATGTGAGCCGCTGGCAGAAGCTGCTTGATCTCCCTGTTTCATTCCTTATTTCCAGGGCTCGTTGAGACTGGAAATTGGCTTGTATATCGGCTTTCTTTTTGCTTGAAAGCCTACAAAAAGCCATCATTAAAGACAGCCAGCGTTTTGCTTTAGGCAGGTGTCTTTTGATTGTCTAGAAGATCTTTAAGTTTGGATAGTTCGCCAGCCCAGCGAGGATCAGGTGCTTCCTCTGAGGGTGCATCACTGTGTACAACTTTATTGACGGACTTGCGTGCTGCTGTAGGTGAATTGCTGTTGCCAGCATTGTTGCCGCGCCGTCCACCTCCGGTGTTTGATTCGCGACGTTCTGAACGTTCTACCCGCAAACTATTGCCGTTGAATTCGCGTCCATTGAATTGTTCAATGACGGCATCGGCGACTTTCTCGTCGTCGATGTTGGCGAAGCCAAATCCTCGGCAGCCACCTGTTTCACGATCAAGTACAGCTTTGAAGCGAATCCCTTCCCCGACGCCTGCAAGCTGCGTTTCCAGTTCTTTGCTTTCAAAAGATTGCGGCAGATTGCCGATGTAAAGGCGAACGCTCATGAAAAAGAGGGGAGGTAAGTAAGGATGCGGATCAGGCCGATCATTTTGGTGAGTACCTGTGCAGTTAATCACAGAGAGGTCTGTTTTTGGTTCAACCAGTAACGCGCAAGCTGTAGAGCTTCATGTTCATTATTCAATCTCCCAAAGGCTCGTTCATGGCATAGATGCTGCAGCAGGTTTCCCAGCTCTTTACCAGGTGTCATGCCAAGACTTTCCTTCAGCGTATTGCCATTTACAGGAGCAGAAGGGTGAAACAAAGGATCTTCTGGATTCCGCCAGCGCTCCAGCCATTGCCTCTGGTCGGCCGCTGGTAGCTGCAAGATCAAGGCAGGTAAATCCGCTTCGAGATCTTGATGCAACTGCAGTCGATCAGTTTCTGAGAGGCTTGCAAAAGCATTGCCGTCGTTGCGTTGATGCCATAGACGGAGTCGTTGGCAGCGTTGGCGTTGCTTGCGGCTGAATCGCAACTGGTTGAGCCCGTCATCGCTCAGCAGATGGGTAAGCCTGGCAAGAGGTAGGGCTAGGGCTTGCTCCTCTGGGTTTAAGGCTTCGGCTTGGTCAGGGAAGGCAGGCGGCTTGGTGGCCGTGTTTAGGTCTGGCTGCCAAAACTTAACCAGGCCAGTGCTTTCCACGAGCAGCAGGAGGTCATCGGCCCAGGGTGCATGCACAAGTCTCAGGAGTTCAGCTTGGATTCGTTCTGGTGCGGCTTGCGGCAGACGTTGATGATGCAGATGGATCCAGCTCAATGTTTGCTTTTCGATAGTCAGTCCCAGCTCGGCCATCAACCGCAAACCGCGCAGCAATCGCAATGGATCATCCAAAAGGTTTTGCTCGCGCACAGCCACAAGCTGCAGTTTTTTCAGATCGCCTAAGCCTCCTGTGGGATCAATCAGCTGGGGTTGCTTCTCCAGGGTGAGGGCTATGGCATTCAGCCGAAAATCACGCCGCCATAGATCTTCCTCGAGGCTGTGGCCTTCTTGGCTGGCGAAATCGATTGTCCAGCCATGGAGAACCAGCCGAGCCATGTTGCGCTCGGCATCCAACACCACACATTTCCCTCCGAGCGTTTTGGCCAGGTTTTGGCATAACCCAAGTGCTTCTTCTGGAATGACTAGGTCCAGATCAGGTTGTTTTTTCAGCTTGGAGAGGAGGCCATCGCGTATGGCCCCACCCACCAGCGCCGAGCCGACAGGAAGCTGCTTAGGGTTTAAAGGCCATTGTTCTGGATGCAGGCGGTCCCAAAGAATCTGCGCCAGGATGGTTGGGTCGTTCTCATCAATTGGTGGCGCTTCGGGGGGGTAGGGCATGTGCATTTGTGTTGACTGCCGCTGGGTCGACCGTTGCCAGGCCTATCACGCTGTGGAGAGGCAGCATGGAGTTGCTCATCTCAATGCTTCACCAGATATCCAGCCTCAGGACCCTCGCATCCACATCAGTTTGATGGATTTACAGGCTGGTGAGGCTGGAGTGGAGTGGGATGTACGCGCTTGCGGCAGCTTCCTTGCTGATCTTGGCCGTTGGCAACGACTCTCTCCTGGCCAGGAATTGCCGAGATGACTGGTTCATTGGATCAACAGGTTTCATTGGATCAACAGGTCTCGATGGAACAACAGGTTTCGATGGAACAGCCAGGTGCGTTGGACTCCAAAGCTGGTTTGGATCCAAACCGCGATGCTCAAGCGGGAATGATCTTGGCTTTGCATAGTTCATCGGAAACTCTCGGAGTGGCCGTTTGTGATTGTCGTGATCCGATCGCTAGTCAGCGGAGTGCCACCTTCCCTTTAGGCCGTGGCCTTTCCAACAGTCTGCTGAGCTGCGTGGAAGAGCTTTACCCAGCAGCGTTGTGGCCGCAACTCTCTCGCCTTGCCGTCGCTATAGGCCCTGGTGGATTCACAGGCACTCGCTTGACTGTGGTGATGGCTCGCACCCTGGCTCAGCAGCTGAGTTGTCCTCTCGATGGTTTTAGTAGCTATCAGCTCATGGCGCCTCGCTTGGCTGCTGCATTGAGCCCAGAGCAGTTGGAGCAGCCCTTCTGGATCGTGAAGACACTGCCAAGACGAGGGGTTGTGGCTGGCCGTTATCAACGGCAGCCGGCAGCAGTAACGGGGCCGCGGCAGCTTTTTGTTGAGTTGGTCGCTCCCCATTTGCTGGCAGAAAATGATCAGGTTTCACCTGCTTTAGAGGCTGAAGATGATGTGGCTGTGGATGTTTTGCGCTTGCTAGAGCTGTCTTCCGCTGCTAACAAACGTGGTCAGGATGCTCCTTGGTCAGAGGTTTTGCCCATTTATCCAACGTCACCGGTGGGTGTGGTTTAGATGGCGGGCTTTCGTGCTGGCGCGATTGCAGCGGGAGGCTTCCTGTTGTGGTTGGCGACCGTTGGCCCATTGCACCCCTATCGGCAAGCACTGTTTAGTCAGCATCCACCACAGTTAATTCTTGTCTTGGGTGGGGATGTCGACAGGGAACACATCGGCGTTCGCCTGGGGCGGGATCTATCTCTTCCTGTGGTTGTGAGTGGTGGCAGTAATCCCGAGTACGCCCAATGGTTGGTGGATGAGGTAGGGATTGCTCCAAAGCAGGTTCATTTGGACTATCGCGCTCAGGACACGCTTGGCAATTTCACATCTCTCGTGGATGACTTGCAGTTGCAGGGCATTCGCCATGTGTTGCTGGTCACCAGCGAAGACCATTTGCCCCGTTCCATGGCTGTCGGTCAGGTGGTGGCTGGTAGCCGCGGCATCCGCTTAACGGGCGTTCCTGTTGAGTGCTCCCCTGATTGTCGAGAGGAGGGAGTGCGTAAGCAGTTGGGTGATTGGATCAGGGCCGTGGCATGGGTAGCCACGGGAAGGGATCTCAAGACCCTGGCTAAGCAAAGTTTTCCAGAGTCCGCAGAACCATCTGAACCAGTCGTTGAGGCCCTTAGCGACCCTGCCGTTGAAGTTTCTCTTTCGGACTTAGCAGCCCTTGATCAAGCAGCGCATTGATTTGATTTTGCAGCTCGGTCGTCGCAGCTTCTAGATCGGGTTTGCGCCGGCTGAGAGGGGCTGGGATTGGTTTGCCAATCCTCAGCTGGATGGGAATCAGGCGGGGCCAGCAGCTACCGCTCCCTAGAGCACGGTGACTATTGATAATGGCCACGGGCAGCATGGGCGCACCGCTGCGGGCAGCGAGCAATGCAGCGCCTGGCATCGGGGCATTGACCCGTCCGTTCTCCTGGCGTGTTCCGTCAAGGAATACGCCTGTTGCCCAGCCTTCCGCTAAGGACGCTGTGGCCATGCGGATGGCTTCACGGTCACTTGCACCCCGCTTGATTGGGTAAGCACCACAGGCACGGATGATTGCCCCCAGCAGGGGGATTTTGAATAGCTCTGCTTTGGCCATGAAAGCCACCGGACGGCCTAGGGCATGGCCGAGTATGGGCGGATCGAGGTGAGAGCCGTGGTTGGCCACGACAACGACTGGTCCCTGTTGGGGCACGTTTTCATTGCCGTAAGTGCATCCCCTGAACAGACCTCTGAAAATGGGAAAAACCAGCAGATAGCTCACAATCTTGTAGGTGAAGCTTGGCCTTGGCGTTGTGATCAACGTCAGCTCTGGTTTCTCAACGGGGGTTGAATTGGTCAATGGATTTAGTGCCCTAGATCGGCTGCACTGGCCAGCTGGCTTGTGGTGACACCTTTTAGGGAGCGCTTAAACAGACCACTCAGAACATTCCCGGGGCCAATTTCGACAACGGTGTTGATGCCTGTCTGGGCCATTGCATCCATGGTTT
>CATBLW010000256.1 GCA_949486985.1 Prochlorococcus marinus str. MIT 9215 | reverse complement strand
GCAGAAATAACTAGACACAATTTTCAGCCAATTCAGTCACACCTTGCCAACTCGTTCAATACACAATGGCAAGCATGATCAAACTTTCTAAGTTACGCGCTATTCCAGCAATAGCTACTTCTTTGGCATTCATAACCATGCCATGCCTCGCAGTAGCACAGCTCCCATTGCAATTATCACAGCCAAAGGCAGCCAATCTCGCCCGCATGCGTGCAGAGTCAATCAATGGCGGCCTAAGGGAATACAGAGCTGCTCAATGCATGTATGTCACAGGTGGAGAAGGATGCATGATTTCTAAAACTGACGACAGCTTCCTATTCCGGTTCCAAGGTGGTGCCCCTGGTTGGCAACAGCTCAATCCACCTGAGCCAACAATAGAAACCGACGTGCTCGTTGCTCGCGATGGCAGCCGAATCTTGAGCGTTCCCTACAACGGCCCATTAAAATAAGAGGTAGTAGGCATCATCAGGCTCTCGAGATTCCGCCAATAGAAACTGATTAACGAGCCACCAGTGCTAGGCATTAAACTCATTATTTCATCACAATGATGCATGGCCACTCATTACTGAGATCAAGTTACTTAATCAAAGAAGGAAGCCAGCTTCCCTTCCTCAAAAGTGGACAGCTCATACCATTTTCTCCTCAGGCAATCATCAGAACCCATGCTAAATATCACCATCTAGGCCGCCAATTGCACCACGAATCCTGACAGGAACTTAACGCCAATCTTCTGGAATTTGATTGAGCCTTAAATTCCAATCTCAAACCAGCAGTTGTTGGCCTAACCAACCCTGCAATCAAGATTACGATCAATGATCGAAAAGGCATCCTTCAATATGAATAGACCACAATGATTCAAAGCTTCAGGTCGCTGCATGGACTCTGACGATCTAGTCACGCCAATGACAGGCCTAATCGTTGACCAAGAAGGCCGTCTCACCTATATGGGTGAAGACGGGTTAAGGCGTGTAATCATCGGCGATTCTGAGCTTTTTAGACACTTCCTAGAGACCAAAAAGTCCAAGGATTCCTGATCAAATAGCTGGCTTCTATGAGCCATTCAATGCAGAGAGCCCCATCATCCATCGAGACCTAGTCAACCAATTTTTAGGCTGAGAGCCAGAACAAACCAGGCCTTGTCTTAAGGGAAGCAAAAACGAAACCTCAGCATTGGCCACCCTTGCTTCCCAAGCTCCTTGCAACTGTGCAACTGCTGGCGCAAATGCTTTAGACACAAGAAAGCCCGCCAAAGGCGGGCTTTCCAGAGATCGTGAGCGCGTGTTTCCTTGTTTCCACTGCTCGGAGGATCTCATCTCCTCACGAAATAATTATCTCCGCTTTATTCAGAATGCATACGACCAGCAGACCTGAACGCCAACTGGCACAGTGCCAGTTTTAATCGGCGCCTTTGGAGGCAAAAGCAATGCCGAGCTGATATCCCAGAAGTCATGCATTAACTGCTGGCAAATTCAGCCCGTACAAAAAACAGCGTGAATAACTAGCGATACAAGGAGAAAGAGCAACCGCCGCCACCCGTTTGAAGGCTTCAGATTTGCTGAACAGCCAAAAACTATTGATCTAGCTAATAGGTGAACGAAGCCTTTCAAGCCATCAAGCTCTCTTCACAAGATGTCTCTACGAACAATCCCAATCCTGTTAGCCCTAACAGGGGCTCCATTGATTGCAACTGTCATCGCACCACAGCAAGTTCAGGCCGACGACATCGTTCCAGCATCAACGGTTCGTGCCCTGAACCTCGCCCGCAATACTGCCGTCAAAGAGAATGGTGGCCTATCGGTTTACCGTCCCGAACCATGCATGTTTTCCACTAGCACTGGTGGTGGTAACTGTCTGATCAGAAACACCATCAATGGTTTCACTTACCAATTCTTAGGCGGCCAACCTGGCTGGCCAGAAGACGGCAGCCAGCCAACTACAGAAACTGAAATCCAGATCGCGCCCGATGGTCGATCCGTTAATCAAATCATCTACAACGGTCCGCCTCGTTAACCCTCCACCAAAGCCTGCAAAGCCCCTGACCATTTTGGCTCCAGGGGCCAAACCTCTCTTTTGGTAAGGCTCATAGCGATGTGCTTCTCGGCATAGGCCGCCTCATTAATAAACACAGGAACCGTTGAAGACTCCCCCTCAAAACGAAGGACTTCTCCATCAGCAAGTGTGAATAACGGCGTGCCGACTTGCAGGGCCTGCCAATCTCTCCCCTGAAGCTGAGCATGCACAACACCAGCCTGCTGGCCGTCTGACTGCCTTGGCAAATCAAGGCTGCCCAAATGGCGATGAATCACCAGGCAATCTGGATAGGCCACCAAACCAGACGAAACTGCAGCGAGGGCTTCAAAACAGGCCTCGACAGCTAAGCGCGTCTGCTCAACGATTCTGGCTTGCAGCAATCCCTGGGGGACTGGACCGATCTCAATCACAAGGCCACATGGCCAACGCTCCACCAAGAACCCTTGCTGGGCTTGATCTCCTTCATGCAGATAGATCGGCAGTCCCAGCCGAGCCTGAATGAGTCCAGCAAGGGCAAGATCCGCCGGCCGCCGGCCGTAAACAACAAGACTGCTTCCCATGGCCGCCGTCGTGCTGTGCAGATCGATGGCGATCTGGCAGGGGCTAGATCCTTCAGGCCCATACAAGCTCAACAGTTGCTTTGCACGATCAACTTCCTGATCAGATGAGCCCTTCGATTGGAGCAAATCAGGACGAAAACTCCGATTGAGATCTCGATCCAAATAACGCTGAGCCATCGTTCGGGCCGCAGGATTACCGATCACCGGCAGCACACGCATTCCATAGGTATTGATCAGCGTTGACTGCTTCAACCATTGATCCAATAGCCAGGGGGCATTGACTTCATTGCCATGCGTGCCTGCCACCAGAAGCAACTGCAGGCCAGACATTCAAATCCCATCGCAAATCCAAGCCTGACCGAAAATGGCTGGAAAGGGAAATTCAGATGTCGATCCCCCCCGCTGTTGTTGCCTCCGTCCGCATGGGCTGGCATTGGCAATGGAATCAATTAATGAACGGTCTGGCTCCAGCAGATGCTGAGGGTCACTACCGACGCCCCCCTAGCCAGCATCAGCAGGCAACAGTGCCATCTGAAACTGAGCTAATCGGCAGGCCCGCAGAGCTTCGCCCCCACTTAATTGTTGGACGTAGTTGCCCCTGGGCACATCGAACCTGGCTTGTACTGACTCTGCGCAACCTGCAGAGCAGCCTCAACCTGCTCCTCGCTAAAGCCGATCACAAGGCAGGCCGCTGGAGACTCGATCCAGCTTGGCTGGGTTGTGATTCTCTCCTCGCCCTTTATAAAACCTGTGGCGCACCCCCGAGCCATCGAGCAACGGTGCCCGCCTTGGTGGATCCAGGCTCAAGTGCCAACCTTTCGCCCCGCCTGCTTGGCAATGAAAGTGCTCAATTGGTGGAGGTGCTGAATCGTTGGCCTGCCAACAATGACGCCCCAGACCTTGCTCCTGCAGCGCTTCTAGACGATATCAATCATTGGCAAAACATTCTTCAACCGGCTGTCAACGATGGGGTCTATCGCTGTGGTTTTGCCCGCAGCCAAATGGCTTACGACCAAGCCTGCCACGAATTATTTGAAGCTCTTAAGCAAGTAGAAAGCAGCCTCTCTCAACAAGGCCCTTGGCTGTGTGGAGATCAACTCAGCCTGGCCGATGTCAGGCTGTTCCCAACCATCATCCGCTGGGAAATGGTTTACCAACCACTATTTGGCTGTAGCCAACAGCCCCTCTGGGACTTCCCTCATCTCTGGAGTTGGCGTCAAAGGTTTTTTGCCCTTCCTGGAGTGGCCAATACCTGCGACGCCGAGGCCTGGCGGCAAGACTATTTCGGTGCACTCTTCCCGATACATCCCAGCAACATTGTTCCTTCTGGGCCTGATCTCGCCAAACTGGTAAATGCTTCAGCACCTGATCAGCAATGACCGACAACGCTCAAGCTTTCATGCCAAGCAAGGATTCTTTTCAAGAGCAGGTT
>CATBLW010000255.1 GCA_949486985.1 Prochlorococcus marinus str. MIT 9215 | reverse complement strand
TTTGAATCACTTGCTCTAGCTTTCTGATTATAGATTTGCTCTTTAGAAGGCTCCTGCTTCTTAAGATGATCGGCTGAATCAATCATTGCTTAGGTCATTTAATTCTGGGTGACGTTGGAAAATTGATTTGTGAGATTCTGCTTCAGCTGGAAAGAATATGGCCTCTCTTCCTAGATGTATTGATAAGCCTTATGGGTGGCTTCTTGTCTTGGTTTTGGCTTCTTGTGAGTAGTGAATGGAGCGGCTCTGATTGTTGATTGGCGGCGTTGCACCTGTTGCCAAGATAAGGTTGTTGCAATGCATGGGCATTGCTTTTTGGTTTGAGTTTGCCATCAACTCTGGATGTGTTTGTGCTTTCTTGATGGCTAGAATTGTTTGACAGGAATGTTTCTGCTGGTTTTCCTGGCGATGAAATCATGATGGAGTTACACCAATTCCGCCATTCACCTTTCTGCCTGAAGGTTCGGATGGTTTTGCAGGCCAAGGGATTGAGCTATCGAACAGTTGACGTCACCCCTGGGCTTGGGCAAGTGGATGTATTTCGTCTTTCCGGCCAGAGACAGGTGCCGATTCTTGTTGATGGGGAGACGGTCTTGGCAGATTCGAGTGTTATCGCTCGTTATCTTGACGCCAAGCAGCCAGAGCGGCCCTTGGTGCCTGTTGATCCACAGCAGGCGGCTCAGGTTCATGTGATTGAGGATTGGGCTGATACCACGCTTGCTCGTGCTGGAAGGTCTCTATTGGCAAAGTCAGCTGTATTGGATGCTGATTTGCGCTTGGCTTTGTTGCCCAATGAACTTCCCGAACCTTTGCGGCAGATGATTGGTGGCTTGCCTGGCGGTTGGCTTCAAAGCGTGCCTGAGTTGATTAGTGAGTCTGAGCGCACGGAGTTGCAGATAACCCTTGAACATTTGGCTGGCTTGGTGCAGCACAGTGATTGGCTTGTCGGCGAGGCTCAGAGTCTGGCTGATCTTGCGGTGGCGGCCCAACTGTCTTTGCTTCGTTTCCCGGCCTCTTCGGGCCAACCTCTTGCTGGTAAAGGGGTTTATGGCTTCAGTGATCATCCGCGATTGCAGCCGCTATTCCAATGGCGGGATCGGTTAGAACTTTCTCTTATCCAGCAAGGTTCAGAGGTTTTTTGAAACCTTTGACTTTCAAAGTTTGAATGAGCTGTTAAATGTCCGATCCCCTTATTAGGGCTTGTGATCATTATGTAGTGCTGGAACCTAGTCAGCCAGAGAGAATCCTTAGCGCTTCAGATACTTTGAACTGGCTGCAAGGTTGGCTTGAGTCTCTTGATTCTTTGCCGCAAGATTTGCAGAGCCAGCCTTCAGTGACGGTGGCGGCCCAGCGCTTGCTGGATACAGCTTGTGATTTGCAAGTTGGGCCAGGTCTCAGTCTTCAGTGGTTTGCGGTGCGTTTGGATCCTCCGGGTTCTTGATCAGCCCTGGCAGGGCCCCAACAATTCTCTCGGCGACTTGTTGTGGGCTTTCCTCGCCGACTGAAAGATGTAGGTCGGCCTCGGCGTAAAGCGGTTGGCGTGCTTCCAGCAAAGCATCGAAGGCGATCTCAGGTTTTGGTGTTTGCAGGAGTGGTCGCTTGTCCGCATCGGCCTGGAGCCTTTGAAGAAGTCGATCGCGACCAGGGTCTAACCAGATCACGATCCCTTGATGCAAAACACCCCAGTTTTTGGCTTGCGTTACGACACCGCCACCAGTAGCCACGACAAGTGAATGGCGTTGCCCGATGGCATTGAGCACTTGTGACTCCATGGATCGGAAGCTCTCCTCCCCTTCCTCGTTGAAGATCTGGGAGATGCTCCGGCCTGCTAATTGTTCGATGACCGCATCAGCATCCACGAAGCCGTAGCCGATTTGTGCGGCCAACGGGCGCCCCGTGCTGCTTTTGCCACTGCCCATCATTCCCACGAGGTGGAGGTTGACGCCGCGAAGCCGCTGTTTCAGTGGCTGTGTGTTGGGGGTGTCGTTCATCAGGGTCGGCACCGGGTTTAGATCTCTAGGATGATGTCTGGTCAGAGCGTGCCATGACTGAGGTCACTTTTTCGGCATCTCATGGTCAGGGCAGAGGCTGTGTTATTCACCGTCGAGCCTGCTTTAGTGCCAGTCATCGGTACTGGCTGCCGGAATTATCAGCTGATGACAATTCCGCGCGCTTTGGCCCTTGTGCCTTGTCCCCTGGTCATGGACACAATTATGAGCTGATCGTTTCGATGGCTGGGGGCCTTGATGCCAATGGGATGGTTCTTAACCTTTCTGAGGTCAAGCACGCCATTCGCTCAGAGGTCACCGAGCAGCTTGATTTCCGCTTTCTCAATGAGGCCTGGCCAGAGTTCGATGTCGCCAAGCCGGATGGCTGCTTGCCAACAACCGAAGCGCTGGTGCGGCAGATCTGGCAGCGCCTCCGTCCCCACTTGCCGATCACGGCGCTGCGCCTTTACGAACAACCGGGCCTATGGGCCGATTACATCGGAAACGCTATGGATGCTTTCTTAACCATTCGCACGCACTTTGCAGCTGCTCATCGGCTTGCAAGGCCTGAATTGAGCCAGGAGGAGAACGAAAGCATCTATGGCAAATGTGCCCGACCTCATGGTCATGGTCATAACTATCTGGTTGATGTCACTGTGCGTGGAAAAATCGATGCTCGCACCGGCATGGTTTGTGATTTGTCGGCTCTGCAACGCATCGTGAACGATCTTGTTGTCGAACCTTTTGATCACACCTTCCTCAATAAAGACGTTCCATATTTCAGCGAATGTGTGCCTACGGCCGAGAACATTGCCTTGCATATTGCTGATCGCTTAACGACTCCTATTCGGGCCATCGGTGTCCATCTCCATAAGGTGCGCCTTCAGGAAAGTCCCAATAATGCTGCCGAGGTCTATGCCGAAACACCGCAGCTTGAGATCATGCCTGAAGCCTTGCAGGCCATGGCAACTCACTGAGTAAAGACTTGCCGTCGCAAGTATGGGTTCGTCTTGTCTTAGCCATCAGTCTTGATGGCAGGCTTGCTCCTGCCGCAGGCGGAGCTGCTCAGCTTGGCGGAGCTTCTGATCGCAGAGTTTTGGAAGAAGCTTTGGCCTGGGCCGATGGCGCCTTGCTTGGTTCCGGAACACTCCGCGCGCATCGCAGCACCTGCCTAATTCACGATCAAGATCTGCTGGAGCAGCGGTTGTCTGCAGGTCGCCCTGCTCAGCCCAAGGTTGTGGTGGTGAGTCGCCAACAGGGGCATTCGCTTGACTGGCCTTTCTTTCAGCAGCCCATTCAGCGTTGGCTTCTGAGTTCTCAACAGCCAACCGGAGAAGATTCCACATACCCTTTGCCTTCAGCTGGATATGAGCGGCAGTTCTTGTTGGCAAGCAGTTGGCCGCAGACTCTCAATCGGCTTGTAGAGGCTGGATTGTCCAAATTGGTGCTCTTGGGTGGGGCTCAGTTGTTGACTTCGATGTTGCAGGATGACGCCGTTGATGAGCTGCAATTGACACTCACACCAAGGCTGCTTGGCGGCGGCCATGCGTGGGTCCCCCTGCAATCCTTGGGTTTACCGGAGGCACTGATGTCCGCAGATTCCTGGTGCTTGCAAGAGGTCAAGCCTTTGGCTGGCCATGAACTCTTACTCCGTTACTGGCGTCATCGCCCATCAAGCTTGCCCAGCGCCATCTCCTGAAGTCAGCCGTTTTGCGACTGTCTGGTTATGGTCATTTGAATCTGTGCCTGAGGTGAGCCGAGCATGGCCGCCCTCTCTGCCCGTTGGCACCGTTCCATCCAAGAGATTCCTGAGCAGCAATGGTGTTGCCTCTTGAAGGAACAGGTCATCCCTTTTTACCGATGGGGTTGGCTTGCGGCACTTGAACACTCAGAAAGTATTGCAGCGGAGCAGGGATGGCAGCCCTTGCACTTGGCCTTGTGGCGAGGTGAAGTCCCTGTAGCGGTAGCCCCTCTTTATCTCAAGGGGCATAGCTATGGCGAATTTGTCTTTGACCAAGTTTTTGCTCGTCTAGCAGGTGACTTGGGGCTCAACTATTACCCAAAATTGTTGGGGATGAGCCCCGTGAGCCCAGTGCAGGGGTATCGCTTTTTTGTTGCTCCAGAGGAAGACGAAGCTGAGTTGACGGCCCTGATGATGCAAGCGATCGATGCCTTCGCTTGCCGGAATGGCATCCTCAGTTGCAATTTTCTTTATGTCGATCCGCAATGGCGCTCTTTAGCGGAAGCAACTGGTTGTGCGACTTGGCTTAACCAGCACAGTCTTTGGTCGGCAGAGGGACAAAGGAATTTCTCTGATTATTTAGCTAGTTTTAATGCCAATCAGCGCCGCAACATTAAGCGTGAGCGCAAGGCAATTGAGACAGCAGGGATAACAGTGTCTGCATTGACTGGGCATGAATTAGATCTGCCGCTATTGAAGCGTATGCATGGGTTCTATGAACAGCATTGTGCGCGTTGGGGTGCTTGGGGAAGTAAGTATCTTTCTGCTGCTTTCTTTGAGGCGTTGGTAGATCCACAATTAAGAGATCAGATTGTATTGTTTAGTGCTCATGTTGATAGCCCTAGGGATCCAGTGGCGATGTCGATGTGTGTTCAGGATGGAGAAATGTTGTGGGGGCGTTATTGGGGTAGTCAGGAGGAGGTCGATTGCCTTCATTTTGAGGTTTGCTATTACGCGCCGATTGCCTGGGCTTTGGATCATGGCATCAAGGCTTTTGACCCTGGTGCTGGCGGTAGGCATAAGCGCCGCAGAGGCTTTGTTGCGCAGCCCAATGCCAGCTTGCATCGATGGTATGACAAGCGTATGGATGCTTTGATTCGGGCCTGGTTGCCTCAGGTTAATCGGCTGATGCTTGAGGA
>CATBLW010000254.1 GCA_949486985.1 Prochlorococcus marinus str. MIT 9215 | reverse complement strand
CCGCTGGCGGATCGATCCACGCCTGCCTCTCGCCAGCAAAGCTGTCGAAGATCTTCTATCGCGCGATTCAGTGAGTCGGCATTCTCGGAATCGCTCAGTTCTTCTTGGCAATTGACAGGGTTAGAGGTTGTGTTGATTTCGTTTGTTGCTTGCTTAGAGCCAAGGTCGATCGCTGCGAGTTGTTTGGCGAAGACAAGGCATTCCATCAGGGAGTTGCTGGCTAACCGGTTGGCTCCGTGTAAGCCAGTGCAAGCCACTTCCCCAACGGCATAAAGGCCTAGAAGCGTTGATGCTGCCTTGAGGTCAGTGGCGACTCCTCCCATCCAATAGTGGGCGGCTGGTGCCACAGGGATCGGATGATTAAGGGGATCGAGCCCGAGTTCCCTGCAGCGTTCAAGGATTGTGGGAAAACGTACTTCTGCCCGAGCTGAGGGAATGGGCGTGAGATCAAGCCCTAAGTGCTCAACACCTTGGCTTTGCATGGTTTGAAATAGGGCCCGGCTGACTTGATCTCGCGGGGCCAGATCACCACCTTGGATTCCTTTTACAGGGCTTTCCCCATAGGAATCCACCAGCACGCCTCCTTCTCCCCGTACGGCTTCAGAGATGAGAAAACATGGTGCCCCTTCACGTTTCAACGCTGTGGGATGAAATTGCACAAATTCGAGATCCTCGATCGCGGCTCCTGCACGCCAGGCGAGGGCGATACCTTCCCCACAGGCCTGGGCAGGATTGGTGGTGTTGGCATAGAGATGGCCACCGCCTCCTGTTGCCAGCACAACAGCTCTGGCAGAGAGCCAATGCAGTAGTTGACCCTCCAGAACTTGGACTCCACAGCAGAGATTGTTCTCAACCCATAGCTGGGTGACGCGAACCCCTCTTAGATGAAAAATGTTGCTTCTCTGTTCAACTTGTTCGTTGAGAACCTCAACTAGAGCACGACCTGTTTGATCTTGTACATGGAGGACTCTTCTATGGCTATGAGCGGCCTCAAGGGTGGTGGCCAGTTCGTCGCCATCGCGGTCAAAGGCCATTCCAAGGTTTTTCAGTCGCGCGACGCAATCAGGTGCTTCCTGTACAAGAAGCCTGACAGCATCGCTGTCGCAGAGGCCTGCTCCTGCTTTGAGTGTGTCTTCAGCATGGCTGTCTGAGCTGTCCTCTGGTCTTGTGACAGCGGCGATCCCTCCTTGTGCCCAGCGGCTAGACGAACGTCGACTGGTATTGCGATTGAGCAGTAGAACTCTTAGTTGAGAGGGAAGCTCAAGGCACGTCATCAGTCCTGCCGCCCCTGCACCAATCACCACAACATCCCAAGGACCGTTTGGAATGGAACTGGATGCTGCTGGAAGACTCATGGAAGCTGCAAAAAAGCCGCCGGATGGGACCGACGGCTTGCGGTGAAGCTAATTCTGAAAGCGTGGGATTGGCTTATCTGTACTGACCATCGTTGATGCGATCGAAGCCTTCATTGAGGGCTATTGCAGGATCTGTGATGGTGAAGTTGTCTTTGTACTTGTCAAAAACTTCCTTCTCTTTTGCAGAGAAGCCAGCTGTGACCTCATTCAAACTGTTGTAAGGACCATCAACAATGATCTTGCCAGCGAGTGTTGGATACATTCCAGGGAACTTTCTGAAGGCACGAACTGAGGAGTTGTTGAGGTCAACTTTCTCGCCACGTAGGGCGATTTTGTTGTCGGCAACATTGTCGAATTCACCCGCGAAGGCTGCTTGTGGAAGGATCACGGCCATGAGTAGGCCTGTCATCACGAGTACGCCAGTCAGCCAGGACACCAGCCGCTTCATGTAATACTCCTCTGAAATTGGGAACGTCAGCCGGCTTGGCCGGTTTAAGAACGATACAAGTTTGATGATGAACCTAAGACAAGTCTTGGCAGACCTTTCGCAGTTTGTTTCAGATCAACCCACTCAGGCTGGGTGCAATCAGGGCTGCGATCAAGAAAAGTCCATCGATGACAACGGTGGTGACCAAAACGGAACTTGCTACAGCCCAAGCGTTTTGAGCTGAAGAAGGAACGTTATTGACCTTGGTTTGCATCGTTTGGGCCATGAACCCGATCAGCAGTGCGGCGCTGACGAGGGCCACAACAGGTTGAGGATGAAGAAGTTGCTTCGCGGTTGTATTCAGCACGATTGGAGCTTCGTTGAGGGGGGCTTCAACAACCGCAGGCCATTGGTCCATCACACCGGTGATTTTCATCATCAGATCGGTACATGCTGTACCTAATAAGGAGGCCAGATAGAAGCTGGAACTGACTCTCCAGCGACTGTTGAGAGCAACAAGAGCAAGTGGCAGAGCGAAAGACTCCACGGGTAAGTGCCAAACCGGCTGTGCGCGCAGCCACCCCCAGAAAACGCAGCCGGCTAGCCAGCTTGCGCTCATGCCAACCAAAAGCTCTCCTCCCTCGGACCATTCATCCGATCCGCTTTGGGCTAGGTAAAGACCAAGACCAAGGATTCCGGCTGTAAAAAAGCAAGCGGAAAGGGGATGCACGCGAACCCATGGAGCCTGAATAAATACCGGCAACACGACCAGTGCACTGGCCCACCATTGCAGCTGTCGCAAGCTGGCCATCCTGATCGTCAAATCTTGTCCGTAGGCTCCTTCAGGTAGAGGTTGATGAGGCTTGCCCTCCCTCACCAAATTGGTTGAATCCAGCGGAGGTTTTTTGATTGAGCCGCTGGACAATGCACTCTCCAGAATGTGTGAAATGACCCTTCACTTTATGTTAAAAGGCTCTGAACTTATCTTTGCTCTTATGCGGCTAATGCTTCTGGGAGATAGCGTTTTTGGGTCACAGGGCTCACTTTTTGACTGATCTTTCCTCCTCCTCTGGGCTGCTGGAGGCTTGCTGGAGATTTGTTGTACTCGGCGTTCTCCAAGGCCTGACGGAGTTTTTGCCAATCAGCAGCACGGCGCATTTGAAAGCTATTCCCGTGCTGATGGGTTGGGGTGATCCGGGTGTCTCTGTCACTGCTGTTCTT
>CATBLW010000253.1 GCA_949486985.1 Prochlorococcus marinus str. MIT 9215 | reverse complement strand
CTGTTTGATTGATCATTGTTCTTCTCTCTCCGTTGCCCATTGAATTGATGCGCAACGGAGAGAGAAGAAAGTAGAGATCACATCATTCCAGGCATGCCGCCCATCCCAGGCATTCCACCCATTCCAGGCATCCCGCCCATTCCGCCCATGCCACCCATTCCGCCCATGCCACCCATGGGATCGCCGCCGCCATCACCCGCTGGGGCAGGAGGTTCGGGTTTGTCTGCAATCACAACTTCTGTGGTGATCAGCATTGAGGCGATTGAAACGGCGGATTGGATCGCCAGACGCACCACTTTTGCTGCATCGAGAATGCCTGCAGCAAGGAGATCTTCATAGTTATTTGTAGCGGCATTAAAACCTTTGCCTTGGCGTTGGATCTCAGCGATGACAACATCGCCGTTTTCTCCTGCATTAATGGCAATTTGCCTAACTGGATCGAGAAGAGCACGTTGCACGATCTCCACACCTGTGCGTTGGTCCCCTTCAAGTTGCAGAGCAAGACTGCTCAGATCTGAACTGAGTTCAAGCAGCGTGGTGCCACCTCCAGCAACGATGCCTTCTTCCACAGCAGCACGCGTGGCGTTGAGGGCATCTTCAATGCGTAATTTGCGGTTTTTGAGTTCCGTTTCCGTTGGTGCTCCAACCTTGATGACGGCGACGCCACCGGCCAGTTTTGCGATGCGCTCATTCAGCTTGTCGCGGTCGTATTCAGACTCGGTGGCATCGAGCTCACGCTTGATGGCGCTCACTCTGGCGTTGACAGCTTCTCGGTGGTTGTCCTCGGCAACGATTGTGGTGCTGTCCTTGCTGATCGTGATCCGACGCGCTCGGCCCAGATCCTCCTGGGTCACCTTGTCGAGGGTCATGGCACGGTCTTCGCTGATCACCGTTCCACCAGTCAGCACAGCGATGTCAGCCAGGGCTGCTTTGCGACGATCGCCGAAAGATGGTGCCCGAACTGCAGCGACTTGCAGCACACCACGGTTTTTGTTGACCACCAGGGTGGCGAGAGCTTCTCCATCGACTTCCTCGGCAAGGATGACGAGAGGCGAACCACTCTTTTGAACGCTTTCGAGAATCGTGACAAGATCAGCAATGGTGCTGATCTTGCGATCGGTGAGAAGGATTAGGGCGTTCTCAAATTCGCAGATCTGGCTTTCTCCGTCTGTGACGAAGTAAGGGGAGCTATAGCCGCGGTCGAAGGCCATGCCTTCGGTGACTTCGAGTTCTGTGGCCAGAGATTTGGATTCTTCAACGGTGATCACACCATCGACACTCACCTTGTCCATGGCTTCCGCCACCATGCGTCCAACTTCCTCATCTCCTCCAGCGCTGACAGTGGCCACCTGACGAATGGCATCACCGCCAACAGGTTTGCTGCGTTGAGCCAGGCCATTAATGACCTGATTCATGGCCTTATCCATGCCGCGTCGCAGTTCGATCGGACTGGCTCCTGCCGCCGCATTGCGTAGTCCTTCACGGACCATCGCCTGAGCCAAGACCGTGGCGGTTGTGGTGCCATCGCCGGCTTTGTCTTTGGTTTTGGCGGCGACCTGCTGAATCAGTTTGGCGCCGAGGTTCTCGAACGGATCTTCCAGTTCGATTTCGCGCGCAATGGTGACACCGTCATTGACGATGTCAGGGGCGCCGTATGTCTTTTCGAGCACCACATTGCGACCGCGTGGTCCGATGGTGACGCGAACCGCATCAGCGAGAGCGTTCACACCGCCTTCAAGGGCGCTGCGCGATTCATCAGAAAAGCTGAGAAGTTTGGCCATGATCTTCTTGTACCCGTGCGTCAATGTCTCACAGCAAGTTGACTGCAGGGGAGGGGTGCTGAGTGGGGAAAGCCGAATCGTTCCTGATCTCTGCACATATGAGAGCGCAACTGGTTAAGGTCCAGCTATGAATGAAACAGGGGCCAAGTTTTTTGTGCTCATGGCCGGCCTGGCTGGAACCATGGCCTTGGTTTATGTGCCTCTGCGGATTTTTCTCACAGCTACAGCCCGCAGTAGACGATTAAGGCTTCTGCAGCGTATTCGTCGCTTGCGGGATGAGCTTGGTCAGCCATTGGAAACATGAATTCAGCGAAAATTCTTCGTTGAATCTCAGCTCATCACCATCCCACCATCAACTTGTAGAACTTGCCCGGTGATGTAGGCCGCTGCAGGGTCGCTAGCGAGAAAGCGAACCGCACCAGCAACTTGTTCCGGAGTGCCGAATGATCCCAGTGGAATCGCCGCAAGAATCGCTTCTGCATTGAGATCCTTGGTCATATCCGTGGCGATAAAGCCTGGTGCAACGGCATTGACAGTGATGCCACGGCTAGCAAATTCCTTGGCGCTGCTTTGGGTCAAGCCAACGACGCCGGCTTTGGCTGCGGCGTAATTGGCTTGTCCAGCGTTGCCCATCAAGCCAACAACAGATGTGATGTTGATAATTCGACCGCTTTTCTGTTTGAGCATTGGTCGGGCTACTGCTCGAGTGCAGAGAAACACACCGTTGAGATTGAGATTGATCACGGCTTGCCAATCTTCTGTCTTCATCCGCATCAGCAGACCATCTCTGGTGATGCCGGCATTGTTCACCAGAACATCGATGCGTCCACTGCGTTCAAGCACGGTTTTGATCAGTGCGTTGACCTCGTCTTCTTCGGCAACATTGGCCTGAATGGCGTAGGCCTTGCCTCCTGAATTGTTGATGGTGTTGACCACTTCTTCAGCGGCATCTGGAGAGCTCGCATAGTTGACCACGACTTCTGCGCCTATTTCGCCTAGGGCTATGGCAATGGCACGACCGATGCCACGACTGGCTCCAGTCACCAAGACGGTCTGGCCAGCGAGGGGAGCAGAAGCAGTCATCGGCAAATCCAGGTTGTTGGGATCGTAGGTACTCGCTGCTGCGGTGTTCAATTGGCCATGATTTCGATCGTCTCTAGCGCTTTGCCGAGTAGCTCGCGCAATTGGGCTAACTGGGCCTTGCTACCAAGAACCACGAGCAATTGACCAGGGGAGAGTTCAACTTCGCCACCAGGATTGGCGATCAGGGTTGTTCCGTCTCGTATGGCAATGACCAGTGCACCCGTACGGCGACCTATATGCAGTTTGGATAACTTGCAATGGTTGAGTTCCTTGAAAAGTTGTGGATCTCGGCTGAGGCGGAATTCTTCAATCTCACAATCGGAACCCGCAAGCAGATCCATAAAATCCACCGCCAGAGGGCGCAGAGCTGTTGCGGCCATGGTGCGGCCGGCAGCGACATAAGGACTCACCACAACAGTGGCGCCTGCAAGTTTCAGTTTGACCGAAGCTTCTTCAGACTCTGCTCTTGAGATCAGACGGCATTGTGGATGCAGGCTTTTTGCACTGAGAACGACATAGAGATTGGCGGCATTGCTTGGTAAGGCTGCCACCAGGCTGCGGCAGCGATTTAGACCGGCCTCCAGCAAGGTTTCATCGAGGGTGGCATCGGCTAGCAATGTTTTGAGTCCACGCTCTTCTGCCAGCATCCGTTGGCTTGGATCGCTCTCCACCACAAGGACTGGAACCTCCTCGAGCTGCAATTGCTCGGCAATTTCACGGCCGATTCGGCCATAGCCGCAGAGGATGACGTGATCATGCATGCGCCGCAGCATCCGGCGGAATCTCAGCTCCCGCACCTGACGGAAGTAACCAGATTCTGTCAGTCTTAGCAGCCGTTGAATCGTTAACTGCACGACCACCACGCCCCCAATGATGATCAGCACCGTGACCAGTCGTCCTGTCTGCGAGAGGGGTTCCACCTCGCCGTAGCCAATGGTGCTGATGGTGATCAGCACCATCCACAGACAATCCCCCCAGTCCCATCCTTCTGTGATGCGGTAGCCGACAGCACCTCCCAAAACCAAAATGGTTAGAGCCATCAAAGGGCCCAACCAAGGTTTGATAAGCAGTTGCAGCCAGAGCCTCTGAAGGGGGGGTTGTGATTTTTGCCACCACCTTTTCATCTACAGATCCAGTGCGCAGAACAACTGCTGCTGGGCTTCAACTTGGCTCGCTAACGCTGATAACGCTTGCAAGCGTTGCAGTTGTTGCGTTGTTGAATCCGGTCTGATGGTGAGAACAGGCATGGAACCAACAGCACATTGGGATGCGAGCTGATTGTATGGAGGACGTTTCATCCTGCTGTCGGCAGGAGTCGCTTGTGCATCTTCTGATTGCCGCGGCAGGCAGCGGTAGCCGAATGGGAGCAGACCGCAACAAGTTGCTTTTGCCTTTAGCCGGGCGACCTTTGCTTGCCTGGACATTGGACACCGCTCTGGCGGCTGAGTCGATTGGCTGGATAGGAATTGTTGGTCAATCCATCGATCGTTCATCAATCATGGAGTTGGTAACTGATGCACCAAAGACCGTCGTTTGGATTGAAGGTGGAAGCACAAGGCAGGAGTCTGTGAAGCGGGGGTTGGCCGCGTTGCCTATCGATGCAGAGCATGTTCTGATTCATGATGGGGCCCGTTGTCTTGCCCAAGCGGATCTGTTCAATCGCTGCGCTGAAGCCGTGATTCAAGGTCAAGCGGTGATTGCGGCGACCCCGGTAACAGACACCATCAAGCGCGTTGATGGCCAGGGAATGATCACGGGCACACCAGAACGAGCGGAACTTTGGGCGGCACAAACTCCTCAGGGCTTTTCAGTTGCCCAGCTCAAGCAGGGTCATGCTGAAGCGGATGCTCAGGGCTGGAGTGTTACCGATGACGCCTCGTTGTATGAACGCCTCGGCTGGTCAGTGAGTGTCTTGGACGCTGGACCGGACAACATCAAAGTGACAACTCCGTTTGATCTCACAGTGGCGGCGGCTGTGCTTTCGGTTAGACGATCAGGCTGAGTTGGCCGCGGTTGCCATCAAGGCGGGCTTCCCTTCCCAGTGGGAAGGCAGCATTGCCGCAACAGTGACCTACCGGTAGCTGGCCAACAACAGGTATCCCCAGATCAGCCGTTCTCTCCTTCAACACTTCCTCCAGGGTGAAGGTCTGATCCTCTTGAAGGGGATCGGCCTCACAGTCGACAAAACTGCCAAATCCGAGTCCAGCTAGGCCTTGTAGAAGTCCTGCTAGGCGCCATTGGGTCAACATTCGATCGATGCGATAGGGCGCCTCGCCAACGTCTTCAAAGATCAAGATGGCGCCTTCTAGATCAGGAACATGGCGGCTGCCGAGTAGATGCGATGCAACGGTGAGATTGGCCACCACCAATGGGCCTGATGCCACTCCGCCTGACCATCCCGATCCGCTTAAAGCTGGGACTGGTTCACCAAAGAGAAGTGATCGGAGCCTTTCCTGGCTCCAGCTTGGTTCTTTGGCCAGTGTGGTGAGCAGTGGCCCATGAACGCAGCCATCGAAACCTGCAGCCAATCGAGACCAGAGCAAGGCAGTGACATCTGAAAAGCCAAGTAACCAGCCTGGTTGCCAGTGTTGAGGTCGTTCTAGTAATCGTGCGGCTCCCCAGCCGCCGCGAGCACAGGCCAGTAGAGCTGCAGGTTGCTCAGGCTGCAGGTCGTTTTGGCGGCAGTCATCATCTCCAGCTAGATAGCCCCAATGCCTTTGGCTCACTGCCTGAGGTCGACAAATTAATCCCCAGCTCTCAAGGATCTTCAGGCCTTCCAGCAGTGATTGCTCGTCATCCAATGCTGAGCTCACCGCCACCGTGATCACTTCATCGCCAGGCTTGAGTGGTTTCGCGAATTGTTGATTGGAGAGCTTCAGCATGATTTAGCTGATACGACCGAGAATGAGGCCAAGCAGCATCAGAGCTCCCAGCAACACTTGATGTTGAAAGTGTTTCCCATAGGTGGCCATGGGTTGATTGGGGCCTTGCAACACCAGTGTTTCGCGTTGCATTCCGATGCTTGCCAATAACCAGCAGGGCCAGAAGAGCCATCCCACTCCGGCTCCGAGGGCCGCAATTGCCATGCCGATGCAGGCCAGGGCATAGCTGATCGCAACTGTGCCTTGAGCTTTCCTGCCCAGACTCAGGGCACTGCTGTTTAAGGAAAGCCTGGCATCGTCTCGACAATCGGCCATGGCATAAACCGTGTCAAAGCCAAAGGTCCAAAACACTGTTGCCAACCAACACCCCAGCAGTGGCAAGGAGAGGCTTAGTTGGGCTTGGCTTGCAGCCCATGGAATCAGGACAGCGAATCCCCAACAGATGGCCAAAACGGCTTGTGGATAGGCAAACCAGCGCTTGGCAGAGGGGTAAATCAGGATGGGCGGCAAGGCCAGAACGGCTAAAGCAAGGCAAAGGCCGCGGCTAGCTTCTGGCAAAGAGAGAACCACCAGAAGGCTGAGAGACAGCATCAGAATTAAAAGCGCCCATGCCGTTGCGAATCGAATACTCCCTTGGGCGAGGGGGCGTTGCGTTGTACGCGCAACTTGGCGATCGATGCGTCGATCCCAAAGATCATTGGCAATGCAGCCGGCACCGCTCACCATCAGTCCACCCAGCACGATCAGGCTGATCAGATCTGCTGGAGGAGGAGCATTGGGAGTGAGCCAAAGGGCCCACCCTGCAGGGATCAACAGGATCAGGCGACCGCTGGGTTTGTTCCAACGCAAAAGGAGTACCCATTGCTTCAGGCCTGTTTGTAAGGATCTGCCGCTCACGGATTTCTGGGTTTAAAGAACCCTAGGTAGGCGTGTTCAGACCTTGGTTCTGATGGCAAAGTGGGCATGTTCCAGGCTGCGCGACGAGATGCCGGGTGTCGAGCCATTGCCTGCTTCTTCAATTGTTGACTCCTCGGATGAGTCCAGGTTTGACGAATCTGGCCAACTGATTGCAGGCCCGGAGCTTCGTCATGTGGCTGCAGTGGATATCGGCACCAACTCCACCCATCTGCTGGTGGCGTCTGTCGATCCCTCTTTGAATACATTCAATATTGAGCTGGCCGAAAAATCCACAACCAGGCTTGGGGAAAGAGATCCTGACTCTGGGGACCTCACGGAAGCCGCTATGGAGCGAGCTTTCGAGACCTTAAAGCGATTTAAGGAACTGGCTGCAAGCCATCAAGTTGAGCAAGTGATCACAGCGGCGACCAGCGCTGTGCGAGAGGCCCCAAACGGTCGAGATTTTTTGCACCGGATTCAGGATCAGCTTGACCTGGAAGTCGATTTGGTTAGTGGTGCAGAGGAAGCACGGCTGATTTATCTCGGTGTGTTGTCTGGAATGAAGTTTGGGGAACGCCCCCATCTCCTGCTCGATATTGGCGGAGGCTCTACCGAGCTGATCTTGGCGGATGGTTCTGATGCAAGAGCTCTCACCAGCACGCGTGTTGGTGCGGTCCGTTTGCAGAGAGATTTTGTCAAGGATGACCCCATGCCAGCGCGCAGGAGGGTGTTCTTGCAGACGTTTATCCAGGGCTCGCTAGAACCAGCCATCGATAAGGTTTTGCGTCGCATTCAGCCTGGCGAGAGTCCTGTGATGGTGGCGACGAGCGGGACAGCGATGGCCATTGGTGCCTTGGTCGCCAGCGAGGACGAGCGCCCGCCGCTGAAAATGCATGGCTATCGCGTCACGCGGCAGCGACTGGATCTGTTGGTCGAGAAGCTCGTGACCATGACACCAGAGCAGCGGCGTGAATTGACCTCGATCAATGACCGACGTGCCGAGATCATCGTTCCAGGAGCGTTGATTCTGCAGACCGCTATGAAGATGCTCGATGTTGATGAGTTTGTGCTCAGTGAACGAGCGCTAAGGGAGGGTTTGATTGTTGATTGGATGCTGCGGCAGGGATTGCTGAAGGATCGCTTCAGTTTTCAGAGCAGCATTCGGCAGCGCACCGTGATTCATCAGGTCAAGCGTTTTGGTGTTAATCATCGGCGTGCAGAACGTGTGGCGAGCCACGCACTCAGTCTTTTCGACCAAACGCGGGGCGTTTTGCATCACAGCGTTGGTGAAGAAGGTCGTGACTTGTTGTGGGCAGCAGCGATGCTTCACTCCTGTGGCCAGCACATCAATCTGAGCGCTTATCACAAGCATTCTTGGTATTTGATTCGCCATGGTGAGCTGCTTGGTTATTCGGAGGCTGAGCAACTGATGATTGCGGCCATTGCGCGCTATCACCGCCGCAGCCTGCCAAAGAAACGCCATGAGGAATGGCAGGCACTGGCGACCCGCAATCAACGCCGCATCGTTGCGGAAATGGCTTTGTTGTTGCGGTTGGCAGCATCCATTGACCGACGTCCTGACCCTGTCGTGGCTTCACTCAAGGTTGCGTTGAGCGAAGACGAGGTGATCTGCAAACTGCTTGCTGAAGATGCTGAGCAGAATCTCAGTCTCGAACAGTGGAGCCTGAAAAGTTGTGCTTCGGTTGTTCGTGAAAATTGTGGAGTTGATCTGAAGGTTGTTTTAGAAGACTGAATCCTTGGTTGATTTATAAGTTTTTGTATGTATTGATAATGCTTGGATTTTCTTTGAACCTTTCTTGAGATTATCGCTTTTCAGTGCAATCGAAGGCGCGTTAAAACATGCTACTTATGAATAGCAGGCATGTGAGTTGGTGTGCAGCTGCTAGGGGATTTATTGATCTTCCTGTGAAGTTGCTGCTGGTTAAATGGGCGATGCGGGATTCGAACCCACGACCCCTTCCGTGTGAAGGAAGTGCGCTACCACTGTGCTAATCGCCCTTGCAAGCTGATCTTAAACCAGCCTCTTCAACTCTTTTGGCGAAAAAGATGGTCGTGTTCTGGGGAATAAAGCTTTGACCGTTGTTGGCCTGCTGCCAGGGCTGGACTCACCACATAAAGGGTTGTGCGAATGAGGTTGCGTTCTCTGGAAGCACTAGCCATTTGTTCCAAGGGCACCACCTTGATCCATTGATCGGGCCAGCTGACTCTGTAGCCAATGGCGACTGGTGTGTTCGCTGGATAATGCTGCAGAAGTGTTGCTTGAACGTCTTCGACGTGGCGAGCGCTGAGATAGAGGCAAAGGGAGGCTTGCAGTGATGCGAGCTGTTCAAGTCGTTCCCGCTCGGGCACACCTGTACGCCCCCCAGCTCTACTCAGCACGATGGTCTGAACCAATCCTGGGATGGTGAGCTCTGCTGTTAGGGCCGAGGCTGTGGCTTGGTAAGCACTCAGCCCAGGAACGACTTCAACGTCGATTCCGGCATCAGCCAGGCCGCAAACCTGTTCAGAGAGGGCACCATAAAGACAAGGATCGCCATCGTGTAAACGCACGACGCGTTTCCCCTGCTGCACTCTGTTGATCAATAAGGGCAGAACCTCTTCGAGGGTGAGTGAGCTGGTTCGGATCCGTTCACAAGGCTTTGGAGCTAGATCGGCAATTTGTGGCGACACCAACGAATCAGTCCATACCAGAACCTCTGCGTCTTTGATGCGTTCTGCAGCACGCAGGGTCAGCAAATCGGGAGCACCAGGACCGGCTCCCACGATTGAAAGCTTGCTCATCAGGTCGTAGTAGGAGGTAGGGGCCTGCCAGGGTCAGGCAACGGCTGATGGCGTCCATAGAGCCACCAAAGGCCAATACCGCCGAGACATATCAGGCTCAAGCTGACAAGTTGGGCAATTCTTATGCCTCCCTCACAGCTGGGGGGTAAGGCTCCTAGGCAAAGAGAATCCGTGCGCAATCCTTCGATCCAAACCCTGCCCAGGCTGTAAGTCATCAGGTAGATGCAGCTCAAGGCTCCGGCCGGAAGTTTCAATAACCCTTTTCGGCCGCGAGAGAACAACAGCATCAGCAGGGCAAACAGGGCAAGATTCCAGAGTGACTCGTACAGGAAGGTGGGGTGGAAGAACTCGTTGTATGAATACTCAATTGGACGATTGGCGTATGGAATGAATAATTTCCAAGCAAGATTGCTATTGATAGGTACTCCGAAAGCTTCGTTGTTGAAGAAATTTCCCCATCGTCCGATGGCTTGACCCAGGGCAACAGAAGGGACAAGGACATCGAGCAGATTCCAGAACGATTGCCGTCGCCAACGGCAGAAAAGCACCACGGCAAGAGAGCCTGCTAGCAGTGCACCATGAATGGCGATGCCGCCATTCCAGATAGCAAAGATTCCTCCCCAGTCATTTTTGTAGTGCCTCCATTCAAAGGCGACGTAATACAGGCGTGCTCCGATCACGGCCGCCAGCACAAGAATCGGAAGCAGGTCACTAATCAGGCCAGGCTCTATTCCCCTTTGGCTTGCAAGACGGCTGGAAAGGTTGAGGCCGATGAGTACGGCGATCGCAATCAGTAATCCATACCAGCGCAAGGCAAAGGGCCCGAGCTGTAAGAGTTCGGGCCCTGGTGAGCTGAAGCTGGCTATCAAGCCGTTCATCGATAGGTGGAAGTTGTCAGTTGACGATCAGAGGAAGATCTTCAGACTCCTTCTACTGCCTGCACTTTCTCAACCTGCTTCTTCTTCAGAACCAGCATGATCTGAGCGAGTGAAACAGTTGCGAAGAAAGCCAGTAGGCCATAAATCCTAACGGGATTTTGGAGCACAACCTCTGTGTCCAGTTGACCGAAGCCGCCCACGTTCGGGTCGTTGGTCAGTGGGGTTCCCGCCTCCAACCTGTCGCCAACGTGAACGAGAAGGGTTGGCCCTGCAGGGATTGTTTCTGTGGTTGATGCACCTGCAGAGGTTGTCAGCGTTAAGACGCTGGCACCATTTTCGCCAGGTTCGATTGCGGAGACTGTTGCAGCTTCTACCGCTGTGAAAATAGTGTTGTTGCTCTTTTCACCGGTGGGATAAACCTGACCTCTGCCACGGTTGCCGCCAACGTGGATGGAATATTTGCCGAAATGAATGTTGCTATCAGTAGCAGGATCTGGTGAAAGGATGGGGAAAACAATCTCTCTGTTTTGATCGCCTGGAAGGGGGCCGACCAAAATGATGTTCTCTTTTTCTTCGCTGTATTGGGTGAAATAAACCCCTTGGGTTTCTTCTTTGATGTCTTCAGTCCAACGATCCTGAGGAGCCAACTTGAAACCATCAGGCAGCATCACAACGGCACCAACCTGAAGGGGCACGTTGCTGCCGTCAGCTCCAATCTCTTCTGTGGAGTCTTTGTAGGGGATATTGATAACGGCTTTGAAGACGCTGTCGGGGAGAACAGATTGCGGAACTTCTGCCTGGGTTGGTTTTTGAGCTAGATGGCAGTTTGCACAAACAAGTTTGCCAGTTGCTTCGCGTGGATTTTCGTAATTTTGTTGTGCCCAGAAGGGATAAGCCCAACTGGCGGAGGGCGTCAGGAGTATCGAAAGACCGATAACAACAGAGCCGAGCAGGATGGAAATGAGGCGACGCATGGGGCTGAAAGGCGGAGGTGGAACGACGTTGATGCGGCAGTTGGTTAGACCCACCACGGCTTTTCGCCTGTGCGGAAGTCTGTCTCTTTCCACTGGCTGACAAAGACGTTGTCATTCTCGACAGAGACCTCGGCCAGGGCGAGGGAGAGGGGTGCAGGGCCTCTCACAACCTTGCCTGTCGCGTTGTATTGGCTGCCGTGGCAAGGACACATGAACTTGTTGGCGCCGCTGTTCCAAGGCACCACGCAACCGAGGTGCGTGCAGATTGCATTGATGCCGTAGCTACCAATGGCATTTTCTTCTTCCACAATCAGATATGTCGGGTCACCTTTCAGCCCCTGCACAAGGCTGCGATCTCCATTGGGATGGTTGCTAAGCCAGCCGCTAGCTGTAACAGGATTACCAAGTTCATCCTTTGCACTCGTACCACCTCCACCACCAGCGGGTCGGGGCGGAATGAAGTAATTCACCACTGGATAGAGCGCTCCCAGCGCTACGCCGGTGACGGAACCGAAGGTGAGCAGATTCATGAACTGCCTACGCCCCATTCCGGGCACATCGCTCGAGGTCATTTGTGTCATGACGGATGTTCAGCCAGCGCAGAATGATGACCATTATGGACTGTGAAGGGCCTGTCACACTTTGCAAAGACTGGGCTTCTTACTGCTCTTGAAGCTTGATTCTGTGCTTGAGCTCAAACCTACCGATCCTTCCAACCCCCTCGCCGTTGAGGAAGTGATGGCATTGCTTCGCTATCGCTGGCATGCCAGCTACGACGTTCAATTGGTTGTACGACGGCAGCGTCTTTACTTCCAGGTGATGTGGGCCTACCTCGAACAGCAGTCATTTCCCATGGATGAGCAGGCCTACCGAAACCACTTGGGCGAGGTTCTTGAGGTTGTTAATAGGCTTGGCCTCGCTGCTGTCGTCAGGGAATGGCTGGCAAATACTCCAGATAAGCCACGCTTGGGCAAGGCGCTTAGTTTGCGGCTGGAGGCTGCTGCTGGACTGCTGGAGGAATTTCTTGTCTGAAGCGCTCGGTTAGAGCCACAAGTGCGACGCCGATCAGGAATAGGGCTGTGATCGCACCGCCTAAGAGGAGCATGGTGAATGGATCTGTTGATGGAGTGAGTACAGCTCCTGCCAATGCGGCTGACAGCACAACCCACCTCCAGGCAGAGAGCATGGGCTGCCAACGCACCAGACCAAGAATCCCTAGGAGTAGTTGCAAAACAGGTAGTTGAAAGGCCAGGCCAGTCGCCAGCATCAGCAACAGAACAAAGTCGAGATAGCGCTCTATCGACCAGAGAGGTTCGACAACATCGGCGCCATAACTCACGAGAAACCGCAAAGCAGCAGGAACGAGCGCCCACCAGGCGAAAGCAAGTCCTGCGAGGAATAAGACTGCCGACCCAGCGACTGCTGGTGCAATCAGGCGTCGTTCCCTGGTTGTTAGGCCTGGCAATACAAAACCAAGCCCTTGATAGAGCACATAGGGCAAGGCAAGGGTGAGGCCTGCGTAGCCCGCCACTTTGATTGAGACGAATAGAAATTCCCCTGGTGCGAGCTGCAGAAAGCGAATCGGCCCGGCCGGTACCTCCAGCAAACGAACGAGAGGCTTAACAAATAAGAGGCAAGCTCCAGCGGCTAAAACAACGCCCAAGAGGCTGCGTAGCAATCGTTGACGCAATTCCTCTAGATGATCCACCAGAGGCATTTCCACCTCATGGGGGAGGTCGTTGCTTTGGGTTCCCATCTCGATCTGAATCGGAGCAGGAGGGGGGAGCAACGAATCGTCTGGCTGTTCGGGGCTGGTCAGAACAGGCGCCGCTTGAATGCAATCAGGCTAAGAGTTACTTGGCGGTGAGGTTGAGGTGTTCTAACCCTCGTTCTGGAACGGCCCAGCAGATGTTCCCACCCTTGAATCGCACCGTCCCTGGTCCTGCCCCTGCAATCCGTTGCAGTTGTTCGACCGGCACCATCATCACGGCGACATGTTGGTTGCCCTTGGCTCGACTGAAATGAGCAGCCAAATCTGCTGCTAGTTGTTGGTCGGCTTCATCAGCAAATCCTGTGGATGCTTTCAGCACCACGTGGCTTCCTGGGCATTCCTGGGCATGAAACCAGAGATCACCAGGACTGGCTTGACGCAGGCTGATCCATTCATTCTGGCGATGGTTGCGGCCTATTTGAATCAGCAAACCACCTGGACTTTTGATTTCCAGAGGAGTAGGCGATTGCTGTTGGCGTGTGGATTTAGCTGGCTGCCGTTGGCGTTTTGAGCGGCCAAGGCAATCATCCAGTTCCTGCGCTAACTCCTGCAGCCTGGTTAACCGTTGACCATGGGACTCGTTGTTGGTGATCAGTAGATCCTCCAGAAAGCTCTCACTTCCATTGATCAGCTCAAGGCGTAGTTGGTGATGCTCAAGCCGTTGTTTTAAGACGCTCACGGAGCGTCGTTGTTTCTTGGCCTGGCCATAGAGCTTTTGGGCCTGAGTGATCAGCTCTTTGCTTGGCGAGGGTTGGCAGAGCAGTTCGTCTGCCTGTTGTTGAAGGGATCTGCTGGCGCTGCTGTCGTCGAGTCGACGCTGTTGCTCGCCAATGGCCTGTTGTTCTCGTTGTCGCTGGTTGTTCAGCTTGTTCTGGAGATCCTTGGCGAGTTGATGAAAGGCCTTCGCATCAAGTTGTTTTCTGTAATAAATCCCCAGGGTCAAGCTGAGATTTCTTGTCTTTTCTGAAAGGGAGGGATTAGCCAGTTGGTTGGCACTATTGCTGGTCTCTTTTTTGGGTTCTGTTGTTTGCTCTGAATTGCCCTCTGAAATGTCTTGCGAAGTGCCTTCTGCATTGCTCTCTGTATTGGCATTCCAAACGCGATAGGCCGTGGGACCTTCAAAACGAAGCGTGAATTGATCTTGTTCCAGTTGCTTCAGCCACTGACACCAGCGTTGATGCAGCTGTTGCCAGCATTCATCGCTGAGTTCACTCACCGGTCGATCAAGAAGTTGTTGGCCTGTCGTGATGTCGTCGTTAGCCAGTTGCAGGGCAAGCGCTGGGCTGATTCCCTGATAACACTGCTGGAGAGCCTTCCTCAGATTGGTTGGCACCAGGCAAAGTCGTTGTTGCCAGCGAGTTCTTGATTCCTGGAGCTGAGGCTTTAGGCCTAATAGAGGTGGCGGCGTTCCATAGAGGTCACCTGTGCTAATCGGCCGGACCCGCGATTGATGCTCGCGCACTTGGCGCCCAAGGGTGATGACGCGTCGTTGATCGTCAAGCAGAAGCAGATTGCTATGTCGACCCATCAGTTCCAGAACAAGCGTGCGCTGGATCGGTTCACCAGGGCGGCTGGCGAGGCCAAATTCCACGACGCGATCAAACCCTTGCTGCTTGAGTTCGATCAGTGCAAGTTGGCGTAATCCATGTTGTATTTGCTGAGCCAGTGTGCTGCCGCTTCCTTGATGGCTTGGGGAAGGAATCTGCACCAAGCGAGGAGCATCTGCTCGCCAGCTCAGCTCAAGCCAAACCATGCCTTTGAGGGTGCGTAGCCCGAGTTGGATTGTGTGGGCGTCTGGTTGCTGGGCTTTTTCGAAGCGGCTGGGCAGCAGCTCTTGACGCAGTTCACTGAGCACCGCCCTAAGGCTGGTGAGATCCATCACCTGTAGGGCTGTTGAGGGCATCGACTCAGCTTTGGCCTCGGTGGCAATCAGCCTTCCTACTCTGCGGAACGACTTGACGCATTTCATGGCTTCATTCACTTCAGCCGGGAGGCTTACGTTGATTACGGGCCCGAGTGGCGTTGGTAAGGGCTCGCTGGTTAAGGAACTTCTGCAGCGACAGCCTGAGATTTGGTTATCTGTCTCGGCGACAACAAGGGATCCCAGACCACAGGAACAGGAGGCCGTTGATTATTTCTTTTTAAGCCGAGAGCGGTTTAATGCGCTGCAGCAGAGCGACGGTTTTCTCGAGTGGGCTGAATTTGCAGGCAACTGTTATGGAACACCGCGACAGCCTGTTGAGGAACAACTGTCTGCAGGTAGACCGGTCTTACTAGAAATTGAACTGGAAGGTGCTCGTCAAGTTCGCAAGAGTTTCCCGGAAGCGTTTCAGGTTTTTCTCGCTCCACCAGGCATTGAGGAGCTTGAAAGCCGAATTCGAGGCCGCGCTACGGATACAGAAGAGGCGATTCAGAGAAGGCTTGCTAGGGCAAGAATTGAACTGCTCGCCAAAGATGAGTTTGATGCTGTGGTCGTCAATGATGATCTGCAGATCGCTTTGCTTGAGCTCGAGAGCTTGATGGGGTTAAGCCATTGAGCAGTTCTTGTTTAGGCAATCGATAAAGACAGCCGTTTGAACTTGAATAGGCACAAAAAAAGGCCCTTTTTAAGGGCCTTCTGGCTTTGATTTGATCCTGCGAGGAGTGAAAGATCCTCGTCGTTGTTCAGCCCAAGCTCATTGGGTGGAAAAGAAGATCGGGAACATAGCGCTGGAATTCAACAATGATTCCGGCAGTAAGCCATGTCCAAATGACAGCGACTACAGGGAAAAGGGTGAGAAACTTCTTCATGATTTAAGAGGAGTTGTTGCGGAGAGTGTTTGACGTTGACAGCTGATTAGAGCTGCTCTCTCAACGAGGTGAAACTGTGATGTTGCTATCCCGTTCACGCAGTCTGCCACTTTGGCCTTCGGCGTGGGCAAGCATTGGCCAGCCGACAGCTTTAACCATGCAGTTAAAAGCAAGATTCATATCAAGATGAATCTCGTTGGCTTTAGCAGTTTTTGGACCTTTCTCTCTGCTTGCGATCAGGTAAGAACGTCCAGCCCAACCAATGATTCCGAGGATGTAGAGGTGGATCACTCCTGGAATCATTAGATCGCCTTCATGACCGCGTATCGACGGCATGGCAAAAGGCTCAACTGGTGCAGGAATGAGAGCTCTGGGGAGTCCGTCATCACCGCACAACGCTTTGCTGTAGCGATCAAAACGGGCAGTGGCTTGGGGTGTGGTTGCAGTGCTGGCACGCTCCTGGAAACGAGCACTTTCGGCGCAAGGGGTGAGGCCCGCTAGATCAGCCTTTGCAACGGGGGCAAACCCGAAGAGCAACATGGCCGAGAGCAAAACTGCGAAGAGACGACGCATCGGTTTGATTCCTGTAAAACCTGCTTCGGAACGGCAGGATGTCACTACTAGAAGTTACGGGAGCAACCCTCTAAGTATGTCGACAGTGCTTGCCCTCGAAACAAGTTGTGACGAGTCGGCTGTTGCTGTGTTGCGACTTGAGGGGTCTCAACTCCAGGTTTTGGCTAGTCGTATTGCCTCTCAGGTCGCTGAACATGCTCAGTGGGGAGGTGTCGTGCCGGAGATTGCCTCACGGCGTCATGTGGAGGCCTTGCCTCACTTGATCGGTGAGACATTGAAGGAGTCTGGCCAAGCGATATCTGATCTCGATGCCATTGCGGCGACGGTGACGCCTGGACTGGCGGGGGCTCTGATGGTTGGCTCTGTAACAGGACGAACACTGGCTGCGCTGCATTCACTGCCATTCCTTGGTGTTCATCACCTTGAGGGGCATCTCGCTTCGGTGCTGTTGGCGGAGCATCCACCAAAACCTCCCTATCTCGTCCTTTTGGTTAGTGGTGGCCATACCGAGTTGATTCGCGTTGGTTTGGCAGGTGAGATGTTGCGCTTGGGACGCAGTCATGACGATGCGGCAGGAGAAGCCTTCGACAAGGTGGCCCGTTTGCTTGGTCTGGCTTATCCAGGTGGCCCTGCCATACAGGCCTTGGCTGTGGAGGGAGATGCAGGGCGCTTTCCTCTGCCCAAAGGCAGGGTCTCCAAGCCAAGTGGAGGTTTTTACCCCTACGACTTTTCATTTAGCGGGCTTAAGACGGCTGTAATGCGTCAGGTTGAATCTTTAAAAGCCTCCGAGGCGACCCTGCCTTTGGCGGATCTGGCCGCAAGCTTTGAACAGGTGGTGGCTGATGTTCTGGTGGAGCGGAGCCTTCGTTGCGCCTCCGATCATGGACTCGAAAATTTGGTGATGGTTGGTGGTGTGGCGGCCAATCAGCGTTTACGGAACCTCATGGAGACAACGGCTGCAAAGCAGGGCATTGCTGTCCACTGCTCCCCGTTGGCATTTTGTACGGACAATGCGGCCATGGTCGGAGCTGCGGCACTGCAGCGACTGCGCTCTGGTGTTGGCTTCAGTTCCCTAGAGCTTGGGGTGTCGGCACGTTGGCCTCTTGATCAATCTCAGGCTTTGTACGATTTATCACCACCATTTTGAACTTTGTTTGATTAGCTCTTAAGGTGAATATCTCTGCCATTTGGTGATGCATATGGCTTCTCAATCTGGATTTGATTCCGGCGTCACGGCCGAACCTGTTAGCAGCGAAGAACTGAATTCCTGGCGGCGAGGTTTCACCCCTCAGGCCGAGCTCTGGAATGGCCGTATGGCCATGGCCGGCTTGATTGTTGGAGTGAGCTGCCTCCTCTTGCTTCGTTTGTTGCTTGGCAACTGAAGCGCTCAGTTCTTTCCCTTGGCTGCTTGATCAATCTCTTGGCGGCTAGCTCAATTAGCTGCGTCCGCGTAGTGCCTGAGCCAGCTCATTGGGCTTGAGGCTTACGGCGACGGCGCTTTCTGGCTCGATTCGTCCATCCTCAACAAGTTTTTGCAGAGATTGATTGGAGGTGACCATGCCATCAAAGGCGCTGCGCTCCATGATTTCTTCAACCTCGTCGAGTGCACCCCTCTGGATGTAGTCCTTACAGGCATCCGTGTTGATCAAGATGTCGTGGAAGGCGGCACGCTTGTTGTCTGTGGTGCGGATCAATCCCTGGGCAATCACCCCCAGAAGTGATTCAGAGATTGAGCGCCGTACGCTTTCTTGTTCTTCAGGTGGATACATCCCTAGAACCCTTTCAACTGTCTTGACGGCTGAGTTGGTGTGCAGAGTGCCAAACACCAAGTGTCCAGTCTGGGAGGCTTCCAGGGCTGTTGAGAGGGTCTCCTGATCACGGATTTCGCCAATCAGGATCACATCAGGATCTTCTCTTAGTGCAGCTTTTAGGGCGTTGTGGAATTTCAATGTGTGCTGGCCAACTTCCCGATGTCGAATCAGAGATTGCTTGCTTTCATGCACAAACTCCACCGGGTCCTCAATCGTGAGGATGTGACGGGTTTCATTGCGATTGATCCAATCGATCATGGCCGCCAGGGTGGTGCTTTTCCCTGATCCGGTGGGTCCGGTTACCAAAATCAAGCCCTTCGGCTTGGATGACATCTCCCTCAAAACATCTGGAAGATTGAGTTGCTCAAGGGTGAGAATTGTTTGGGGGATGAGTCGAAGCACCATCGCTGGCCCCCTTAATGAATCCAGCAGATTGATTCTGATCCTGACGAAAGAGAAGGCATGGGAGCCGTCAAATTCCTTGCTGCGGAAGAATTCATCGATCTGATTGGCAGAGAGGATTTCTTGCAACCAACCCTGAAAAACGTCTAAATCCGTGATCGGCCATTCTGTGGCCTGCATTTCTCCACGAGCTCGATAACGCGGTACTTCTCCGACACCAAGGTGAACATCGGAATGTCCGTTTTCATGAGCAATCTCAACGATCCTTTCCAAGCTTGGAGAGCTGCCAGCAGAGATTGTTGGGGCGAGGGCAGCAGCCTCTGTCGGTGGCTTGGGCGCTGCCACTGCAGGCGGTGCTGAAGTTGGTGATCCTGCTGATGCAGGAGCGGCTTGGGGCGCTTGAGTTTTTCTAACAGGAAAGCTAGGCGGAAAGATGGGTTTACTCACGTCGTCTTGGTGTCCTTTCTCCAGGATTGCGGGGCGAATGAACCTGGCAAGTAGGTTCTCTGGTTTCTTGATATCAGCGCCTTTAAGATCTAAGTAAGAATTGGTCTGTCATGGCAGGTTTGCCCCGCGTCACGATCGTGCTGGGCACCAGGCCGGAAGCGATCAAGCTGGCCCCGGTGATTCATCGGTTTCAGGATTGTGAGGCCCTCCAGACGCGCGTTGTTTTAACCGGTCAGCATCGGGAGATGGTTGCCCAGGTCATGGATCTGTTCGGCATAGCGGCCGACCATGACCTCGACCTAATGGCACCTCGCCAGACCCTTACGCATGTCACCTGTGCAGCATTGCAAGGGTTGAGGGATGAATTTCAGGCCTATCCGCCTGAGTTGGTTTTGGTTCAGGGAGATACATCCACGGCATTCTCCGCTGCTCTTGCTGCTTTTTATGAGCAGATTCCTGTTGGACATGTGGAGGCCGGTCTGCGGACAGACAGCTTGCTTGACCCTTTCCCTGAGGAAGCCAACCGGCGGTTGATTTCTCAGATCGCAAGTCTTCACTTTGCGCCAACCAACCGTTCTGCGGACAACTTGAAGGCTTCCGGGGTGATTGGAGAAATCCTCGTGACGGGTAACACCGTGATTGATGCTCTTTTGCTCATGGCTGCACAGGCACCGGTGCTTGAAATGGACGGCCTCGACTTGCAAAACCAGCGCTTGATTTTGGCCACAGTGCATCGGCGTGAGAACTGGGGCGAGCGATTGCTGGACATCGCCGAGGGCATGCACCGGGTTCTTGATCTCCATCCGGATACCGCCCTTTTGTTGCCGCTCCATCGCAATCCAACGGTGCGAGAGCCACTTCAGGAAAAGCTTGGGAATCACCCGAGGGTCGTGCTGACCGAGCCTCTCGATTACGACAAATTGGTAGCTGCGATGAAATCTTGCACCTTGCTGCTGACTGATTCCGGTGGTTTGCAGGAGGAAGCCCCTGGGTTAGGTAAGCCTGTTTTGGTGCTGAGGCGTACCACGGAGAGGCCTGAGGCCGTGGAAGCTGGTACGGCGAGATTGGTTGGAACTGATCCAGATGTGATCGTGTCTGAAACCTCTCGCTTGTTGAACGACTCAGCGGCCTACGAGTCGATGGCACGCGCTGTTAATCCCTTTGGCGATGGCCTGGCAAGTGGACGCATCCTGGAGGCAAGTCGTGCCCTCTTGGGCTGCTGAAGCCGCCTTTAGTTGTTGTGGAAACTATCGCTGGTGGTTGCGGCGCCGTTGGGCGAAGAACCAGCGAACATTGTTGTTTATTGGCCTGAATCCATCGACGGCATCGGCCATCAAGTCAGATGCAACCTTGCGGCGTTTGGTTGGGTTCTCGCGTTCATGGGGCTATGGACAGCTTTTGGTCTTGAATTTGTTTGCTCGGATCAGCACGAGCCCCGCGGCACTGAAGTGTTGTGATGATCCGATTGGATCCGTTAATGACGATCATCTCAATCTTTGGGGTCGTCAGTGGTCGGTCAGTTCTCAATGGGACCTCTGGCTTGGTTGGGGCAACAGAGGTGCTTGGCAGCAACGCGATCTGGCTGTGATGGCGATGCTTGATGGGTATTGCCGATTTCGCCGCCTCAATATTCCTGAGGCACGAGGCCCTTTGGCTCTCGGCTTGACCTCTGGAGGCCAGCCAAAACACCCTTTGTATATCTCAGGTCAAGAGGTGTTGAGACCTTTCCCTTGAGCAGATTGCTCCTTGATCCGCCATCCTTAAGCAATGGACTTGAGCAAAATGGCTCATCGATGACACGCACTCCCCGTCGTTATGCGGTGCATCTCTATCTCTCCGGAGGTCAGACCGAGAGGGTGCATTTCCCTGATCTCGAGACCTTTCAGCAGTGGTACCAGGGAATCGTTAGCGCCTCTGGTAGCGATGGATTTGTCAACGTGCCTCTCAATGATTTGGAGGGTGAGTATTTAGTCGTCCGTCCTGAGGCTGTGATTGGTGTCCGGGTGGAACCCCAGTACGCGGCAATCGATGACACCTGAGCGGCTGGGTCTGCTCTGGGGGATCACTGTTTTTGCTGGATCCATTGCACGGCTCATGGCTGCCCTCACAGGACTGCCTGGGGTGGTGTTGCTGCTGCTTTCTGGTCTGCTGATCGGTCGATCAGGTTTTGGCCTGGTGGAACCCTTGGATCTTGGCCAGGGTCTTGAGACGATCGTGGGTTTGCTGGTGAGTCTTGTGCTGTTTGACGGTGGACTCAACCTGCGTCTTCCAGGCGACACCATCAAGGCCACAGTGCTGCGGATTTCTTTGATCCGTCTGGTGGTTTCTCTGCTGGCTGGATTATTAGCGGCTCATTGGTTGGCTGGCCTGGGCTGGTCGGTGGCGGCTGTTTACAGCGCCATCGTTCTCGCCACAGGACCGACAGTCGTCACGCCGCTTGTTCAACAGATTCGCTTGGCACCGCCACTGGGCGATGTGCTTGAGGCTGAGGGATTGCTTCTTGAGCCCGTTGGAGCCGTACTTGCCTTGCTGTTGTTGCAGCTATTGCTTGGCGACCTCCATGGTTGGCGGGAGGTCGTTGTTGGTTTGCTGGCCCGCCTGGGTAGTGGCGTGATATTTGGGGCTTCCGCTGGATGGATCCTCTCTGAAGCTTTGCGACGGCTGAAGCCAGGTTCTTTATCTCTGGGCCTGAGGTTGCAGCTCACCTTGGGGGTGCTTTTCCTCTTGTACGCGGCTTGTGAATGGCTATTGCCGGAGTCTGGATTGCCTGCTTCTGTGGCCGCTGGGGTGGTGGTTGGTCGCAGAGCGGAAACAGAAGCTGATCAATTGGATGGCCTGATTCGGGAGTTAGCCCAGTTGGCCATCACGATGCTGTTCCCGTTGCTCGCCGCTGACGTTTCCTGGGCTGAGTTGAGTCCCCTTGGCTGGGGTGGTGTCAGTTGTGTTTTGCTGTTGATGTTGGTTGCGCGGCCAATTGGCGTTGGTTTGGCCACCTTTGGTTTGCCATTGGATATCAAGCAGCGTGTATTCCTGGCCTGGTTGGCACCACGAGGCATTGTGACGGCGGCGGTGGCTTCTCTGTTCTCTATTCGTCTGGAACAGGCGGGCGTACTTGGGGCCGGTCGTTTTCAGGGCCTGGTTTTTCTAACCATTCTGATGACGGTTGGTATTCAGGGGCTTACGGCCCAACCCTTGGCCAAAGTTCTGGGTCTACTCGCGGAGGATGAGTCGGAACAACCAGCCCAGGCCTCAGAGGCAACGTCTAAGACGGCTCCTGTCTTCCCCGATCCTGGCCAGTAAGCCCCAGGTGGTGATCAAGTCCGGCCCTTGTAAACGGCCGAGCAGGGCTGCCCTGAGGCTTTTCATGAGCACGCCTTTTTTGACACCCGCAGAAGCGGCTGCATCGCTGAGAAGCTGTTTGGCTTGTTCGTGATCAATGCCATCCCAGGGGGCCTTATTGAGTGCGTTCAGAAGGCTGTTGATAGCGGCTTGAGCACCGTCCACACGCAGCTGTTGGAGACCATCCTCTTCCATGGGTGGCTCTTCGAAGAAAGGACGAGCCTGCTCAACGCCATCCTTTAGCAGCGTTAGAGATGGGGCAAGAAGTTCACACAGCGCCAGGCTCCAATCTCGATTTGGCAGATCCCAACCAGCTTCATTCCAGAGAGGTTCGAGTGCTTCCAGTAGCTGGTCAGGTGTGTATCCATGCAGAACTTGGGCATTCAGCCAATTCAGCTTGTCCCAATCAAACTTTGCGCCTGCTTTATTGACCCTGTCAAAACCAAAGACTGCTGAGGCTTCCTCCAGGGTGAATTGTTCGTCCATTCCCTCGGGCACAGACCATCCCAAGAGGGTCATGTAGTTGGCAAGAGCTTTGGCCGTGTAGCCCATGGTTTTGAAGTCACTGATCGAGGTGACGCCATCGCGCTTGGAAAGTTTGCGACCTTCCGAATTGAGAATCAGTGGGGTATGGGCGAATTTGGGGGCAGGCAGGCCTAAAGCTTCGTAGAGAAGCAGCTGTTTGGCGGTATTGGCGATGTGGTCTTCACCGCGGATCACATGGGAAATCTCCATGGCTGCGTCATCGACAACGACGACGAGGTTGTAGAGGGGATCGCCGATCTCGTCGGCTGCGGCGCGTCTGGCGATCACCATGTCGCCACCAAGATCTGCGCCATTCCAATGCATCGGACCACGGACAAGATCCTTCCAGCCGATCGTTGCGGCATCGTCGATCCTGAAGCGCACAACGGCTGTTTTCCCTTCAGCTTGGAATTCGGCTTCCTGTTCGCTGCTGAGAGCCCGGTGACGGTTGTCGTAACGGGGTGCTTGGCCATTGGCCTTCTGGGCCGCTCGCATGGCTTCAAGCTCTGTCTCCGTCGCATAACAGCGGTAGGCCAGGCCGCGATCGAGTAGTTCCTGGATGGCAGTGCGATGGGCCGCGATGCGTTCGCTCTGAATGACAGGTTCTTCATCCCAGCGGAGGCCCAGCCACTCGAGGCCTTCGAGGATGTTGGCTGTGAATTCAGGTCGAGAACGTTCTTTGTCGGTGTCCTCAAGGCGGAGTAGGAACTGACCTCCCTGATGGCGAGCAAAAAGCCAGTTAAAAACAGCCGTTCTGGCCGTGCCGATGTGGAGAGTGCCTGTAGGACTGGGGGCCAGCCGAACTCGCACCTTCACAATCAATCTCTGAGTTGGGAACGGGACCGACGGGATTCGAACCCGCAACTTCCGCCGTGACAGGGCGGTGCTCTAACCGATTGAACTACGGTCCCAGATCAGTTCTTGTTCATTCGGTGGCTCACCGGATGAAGAATGACCTGGTCGCTTTCGCGACCAGCAAAGTATCAACCTCAACCCTGCCTCACGTCAACTGGGCTTTCGATACTCCAATTGCCAAAAGAAAATAAAACCCACGATTCACGTGGGTCCTGCATTCAGGAGACGAATGAGCAAAAGGAGTTCACAGCTTAAGAAAGCTGTGAACTCAGGGCCGGAATCCAGCAGGCTCAATCAGGCGAACCTGGTTGCCACGGGCAGTGAATTCGCGGCCTTGATCGCTTTGCACGACCACTCGACCACCAGATTTGACACGAATGACGCGAGCTCGCACCCAACCGAGAGCGGCTGACTCGAGCACTTTCACGACATCACCAGGTTGAAGATCCAACTCCATTCTCTAAACGAAGAAACTGCATGATGGGCCATCGGACGCGCCGTGGAGGACTCGAACCCCCGACATCAGGTTTTGGAGACCTGCGTTCTACCAACTGAACTAACGGCGCAAGGCGATGGACCCGTCGACCATCGTTAGAAACGATGGCATGTGGATTGAACGAGGCCGAAACCTCAGCGGTCGAAGCGCTGCTTCACGCGGGTGGCCTTACCCACCCGTTCCCGCAGATAAAAAAGCTTCGCTTTTCGAACTTTACCTCGGCGTTCCACTTTGACGGAAGCCACTTGAGGGCTGTGGAGCATGAAGACACGCTCAACACCAATGCCTTGGAAGATTCTGCGAACAGTG
>CATBLW010000252.1 GCA_949486985.1 Prochlorococcus marinus str. MIT 9215 | reverse complement strand
CTTGCTGATGCAATTCAGACGAAAGTAGATTTCAAATTGATCATTCCACGCAGCGAATATCACTGTCGACGTTGTGGAGGTCACCAAGGGCACGTCTTTAATGATGGCCCTCGGCCTACAGGTAAGCGCTATTGCAATAACGGAGTTGCCCTCACTTTCCGAGCCGATTCATGATCTGATCGTTGTTGGCGGTGGTCCTGCTGGGTTCATGGCCGCGATCACTGCAGCAGAAGCAGGCCTTGGATCTGTTTTGCTTTTAGAAGCAACCTCTGAACCTTTAACGAAGGTGCGCCTGAGTGGTGGCGGGCGATGCAATGTCACGCATGCCTGCTGGGATCCTCATGACTTGGTTACTTATTACCCTCGTGGGACCCGTCCGTTGCGGGGCCCGTTTAGTCGCTTTGCAACAGGAGATGCCGTTGCTTGGTTTGCCGAGCGAGGCATGGATCTTGTTGAAGAGCCTGATGGGCGGATGTTCCCAGAGGCCAATTGCTCTTCTGCTGTAGTCGATTGTTTGCGGAATACAGCCTCAGCTGCTGGGGTTATTTGTCAGCTGCAAGCCAATGTTCAGGCTGTTGACCACAACAAGTCAGGTGGTTTTACCGTTCGTTGTCGAGGTGGATCTTGTTTACATGCTCAACGTGTGTTGTTAGCGACAGGAGGGCATCCCAGTGGTCGGCGTTTGGCTGTTGGGTTGGGGCATCAACTGGTGCCGCCTGTGCCCTCTTTATTCACACTTGCTTTAGATGCTCCTGCCCTTGCGGTTTGCTCAGGTCTCGCTGTTGATGATGTTCAGCTCATGCTCAATGCAGGAGGGGAACGCTTTAAACAGACCGGCAGGGTGTTGTTGACCCATTGGGGCATCAGTGGTCCTGCCACGTTGCGTCTTACAGCTTTTGCGGCGCGTGCATTGCATGCTGATCGTTATCGAGGAGAACTGATTGTTAATTGGACGCGTTATGCCAGTAGGCAAGATGCCCAGGATTGCTTAGGTGAACTTCGGCGGCGGCAAGCCAGGCGCACGCTTGGCGCGGCAAGGCCTTTCCCAGAAATGCCTCGTCGGTTATGGCTTGCTCTTCTTGATCAAGTAGGTGCGAAATCTGATCAACGCTGGGCTGATTGTCCTGCTGCTTTGGAACGACGCTTGTTGGAGGCTTTGGTGGCAAGTCGTTATCTCATTCGTGGTCGTGGCCCTTTTGGCGAAGAATTTGTAACTGCAGGCGGTGTTGCGCTAGGAGAGGTCAATCTCGCCACAATGGAGAGCCGGGTTTGTTCAGGTTTGCATCTGGTTGGTGAACTCCTTGATGTGGATGGATTAACCGGAGGATTTAATTTTCAGCATTGTTGGACGAGTGGCTGGTTGGCTGGCCATGCCATTGCAAAGTCTTTGAATAGTTCTAACCGATGTTGTCAAAAACACTGAACATCGGTAAATACATTGCCAGCAGAATCGAGGCTACAATACCTCCTACAACAACAATCATTGCCGGCTCTAGCATTGATGTTAGCGCTTTGACTGTTGTTGATACTTCGTCTTCGTAAAAGTCAGCAACTTTGCTAAGCATTTTATCCATCTCGCCGGTCTCTTCGCCAATTGAAAGCATGCTTAAAGCCATGTCTGGCAAAACTTTTTGACGAGTTAATGCAGTGCTTAGTTGAACTCCTTCTTGTATAAGTTCTCTGGATTTGAGTATGGCTTTGGAGACGACAGAGTTGCCAGCTGTTTCGCTGGCTATTTCAAGGGACATGAGTATGGGCACCCCAGCTTTGCTTAATGAGCTAAAGATTCTACAGAATTGAGCCGTAGCAGTTTTCATAATTAGATCGCCAAACAGCGGTACTTTTAAAGCCACCTTGTCAACCTGAAGCCGCCCATTTGTTGTTGAGTAATAGCGCTTAAACATCCATATAAGCACCATTAGTGTGATTGTAAAATAGATCGAAAATGCTGATCGCAGCAGGCCGCTAATATCAACCAACAATTGAGTGAACATTGGTAGTTCTGCTCCAAGACCTTCGAAAATTCCTGCAAATGTCGGAATCAGAAAAATTGTCATTGCTAAGAAGACTAATATTGCAATTATTAACACGGTTACTGGGTAGCCAAGAGCTCCTTTGATTTGGT
>CATBLW010000251.1 GCA_949486985.1 Prochlorococcus marinus str. MIT 9215 | reverse complement strand
TCGGCACACAAGCAGCTGAAAACGAGTCAGCGAGTCAGCGAGTCAGCGAGTCAGCGAGTCAAAAACTTGCCACAAAAGAATTTTTGCGCAAGTGCTGATGTGCCAACAAATGCCCGTCTGGCGTCGATCAAGCATCTGCGACTGTTACATCAGGCACTAACGCGTGTCGCAAAGACCTTGGCGACTCGCAACAATTGAATTGCTATTGAGAATCGCTTGCAAAAAGCATCGGTGACGTTCTAAGTTGCGATCAATTCTCAAAAAGACCAACAGGTGGTCGCAAATGAGCTTTCGATTTCTGCCAGACGACCCTATATCCGCTGTTCGGATGCCACCGGGTCAATCCGTACTCATCGACCCAGCGGCTAGATCAGGTGGGGCATGCCTTGAAGTGATGGAAGGCGTTGCTCGTGTTTATTGTCCATGCGAAGAAACAGAAGGCATGACACTTGCCTTCCTCCAGCCTGGCGACCAACTTCGAACCGACCGACTCTGCAGTGAAGGAGTATGCGTAGAAGCACTGACCCCACTGTGCTTCAGAAGTGATGCAGAAATACGTGACGGGCACGGTTTTGATGCTGTCAACGAATGGACGCTTCAGCTTCTCCGCATACGTCACCTCGGTAACGCGGAGCAAAGACTGCAAGCCTTATTTGCCTTACTGGTTAATCGACTTGGTCGTCGTTGCGGCGAATGGTGCGATCTGCCCTTTCGACTTACCCATGAGCGAATTGGCGAACTAATCGGATCAACACGTGTTACATCAACACGTCTTATCTCTCGTCTGCGTACAGCTGATCTGCTCAACGTTCCTGCGGGTGAGCCGATCCTGAGACTTGCACCAGCTCTTATTGAATCAGCACCACTCGCAGCCTGAATCCAAACATTAACTACATGAAAGGATCAGTCACCACTTCAGATACTGTTATCGGTAGCCTCTGTAGAGAAGTGGACGGGATTAGGTATAGGTGTCGTCAACTTTTGGCGGCCATGGCCAGATGCGAAGACAGCGGTTTATTTTGCCGTCTTCGCAACGAGCTTCGACAACTCCATGAGCGTCGTGATGAGCTTCTTCATTCCGCCAAGGAATGGCAATCCCTTGGAGCGAAAGATTCTCTTTCAATAGAATTCCTTGTCGAAATCAGCAGTAGGCCCCTTGTATACAACATCTAAATAGTTTAAGAGTGAATAAAAAATGAAGCCATAAAAAAAGCCCTTGCGGGCTTCTTTTTATGGGAAAACGAAAATTTTAACTTCAAGCAAGCTTAGTTTTAAATTCAAGCAAGTTTAGGTGGTGAATGCTGACCTTCTCTGAGCTCATTATCAATAATCAACATTGCAGCAGCTTGATTTTGTGAATAACGAACACGTCCAACAAGATAGGCAAATTCATTTTCAGACGTAACCTGATTCTCAACCAGTGGATCAAGAAAAACAGTTGTTCTAACATCTGACACACGCTCCGCCGTTGCGTAAAGCTGTTGCAAAGACGTCGTAACTTCACTCTCCATAAGGAAGGAGGCTTCCATGATCTCCTCCGGCGAGTTCCAATTCTGCCTTGGAGCATCAATGCTCTCCAACAAGACAGTCTGGCCTCTGGCAATTAAATAATCAGCAAAACCGCTGGCATGCTGTTGTTCGCTTGTTGATTCGTTTTTAAAGAAATTAGAAAAGCCTCCTAGCTCCCTTTCGGAGAACCAAATTGCAAATGCAAAATACATAGCACTTGCCTGTCGCTCCATTGTCAGATGCTGCTGAAGAGCCTCGACAAGCGAGTCCTCCATTGGCTGTGCCATTGCACGGCCGGCAGGTCCGACAGCAAGTGAATGCGAAGTATTAACAGTAGAAACGGTCATAAAAAAGCAGAAGATAAAAGAACGACTTCCAGTGGCTAATCACTGAGAGCGTCAGATCGTCATTACGTGTGACTAATGATACCGGATACAGTAGCAAAAAAGCAACGACTGGGATGTGCGATTTAGACCGAGTAGATTGCAAATGAATCTCAAGTGCGTAATCTGCGCCGATCTCCATGGCCCAGCCTTTAGGCCAGCCCAACGCAGGCAACTCTTACTTCCGAAGCCTTCGTCAGGACAAGAAAAAAACCTGCAAGAAAAAGAACTGCTCAAAATGGAAGGGTGGTAAATGTCGTTGCTGCAAATCCTGATCACTTGCCAATCGCGTACGACACTTAAATGAGCTGCACCAGGCACGAAACGTTAACTATTACTTAGCGATCATTTCTATCTAAAAAGTACTTCTTAGCCCTAACAACTAGGCCAATTATTTTTATGCTCCCAAAGAACATGGGATGGCACCTGGGTACAAAATGCCTTTTTGACCAGCCCGAAAGCCGACAAAGCATCTCTCGCCAGTACTAACTGGGCTATCCAATGGTTGTCGCACCCGCAATAAATGCTGACCGACCTCGACCTGAACCAACCAATAACTACCAAGGAATTCCCTGCCCTGAATAAGCGCCTGACCATCGGGGTCTTGCTGAATCTGAAGAGCATGCTCATCGATCATGAGTTGATTAGCGTCTGGTCCCTGCAATGAAATCGGCTTTAAGACGGGGCCCACAGGCGTGATCCATTGATCCCCTTGCTTGTGTAGAGGGAGAACATTGCGCTGAAGAACAAATCGACCAACAAAAGGAGTAGCGGGGTGATTTACAAGTTCACTTGGAGGCGCGCACTGATGCAACAGCCCATCACGCAAGACAGCGACCCGGTCACAAATGGCTAGGGCTTCCTGCGGGTCATGGGTGACAAGAAGTCCACTCGCACCACAACTTTGCAACACACCTGAAAGTTCACTCCGGAGCCGATTCCTTACCTCCACGTCAAGACTTGAGAATGGTTCATCTAAGAGAACAAGTGATGCCCCTGGGGCCAAGGCTCTGGCCATGGCCAACCGCTGTCTTTGACCACCAGATAGTTCATGGGGATAACGGTGACGCAGATCAGCTATACCAAGTAGTTCCAGCAGCCATTCCACCCTGCTTGTGTCCTGACCACGTCGCAAACCAAAACATGCATTCCGCCATGCATTGAGATGGGGGAACAAGGCATAGTCTTGGAAAACCATGCCGACACCTCGTCTTTCAGGAGGAAGCTGGTAACTAGCGTTAGCGACAACACGACCGTCAATAGAAATCGATCCTTTAGCTGGTTGTTCGAATCCAGCAATCAAGCGAAGCAAGGTGGTTTTGCCACAACCGGACGGTCCGAGCAAACCAACAAGCTCACCACGCTGCAATTGCATATCGATTGACTGGAGAGTCCACTCATCAACCGAATTGGCCACGTATTGATGCCAGAGGCCATCAATTTGCAGATGAGTAGCAGTCACAATGAAATTTTCATAGTTGGAGAGGCTTCCATGAGCCTTACCGAAAGCAGAAAACTGCCTTCGGGATCACTGAACTGGAGGTCGTCTTGCTTGCGGAGAATTGTTATCTGACGCGTCACAGTGGATCGAGTCGCGCCGATCAACTCAGCCATACGTGCATGCCCCAAAGAAAATGGCAAAAGGTAGCCATCTCCACGCCTGATACCAAACCGACTCACCAACAACTGCAATAGAGAAACCAGCCGAGCCTCAGAACCAACAGGATGCCTAACCAAATGCAAATCAAAAAGCCACTGAGAGACAAGATCCTGATCAACAGGGCATTGATCGGCGTAGTGCAGCTCAACAGAGCTTTCTGTAAGGGCCTCTAGTAAAAAATTACTGTCGTCTGGCAAGCGAAGCCAGCCACCTTCAGGATCACCGCAGAAAGCCAAGGTGATATCAGAATATTGATCTCCAAAGGAACCCGATAACCTCGCGACTCCATGCTGGAAGAACAGCCGCAGACAACGGCGTTCCTCTCTGGGAGGTGTCAGCAGAAAGGTCTGCCCTCCGGCGAGTTTCAGGCTACGAAGAGTTTCCAGGTGCCTTTTGTACTTCGGCTTACTGCATACATTTTGTGAGTTTTGCGTCCTCAGCTGCCACGGAGAGGAACACATCGCTCTAGCCACACTCGGCTTGCGAAAGGGTGGACAAAGTCGCCTAGATCCCTTGCGACAACATGAGTCGATCCTGCCAGGAATGCGATGGGAGCAAAGACGCACAGGCTCGCGTGTCAAGCAATACAATCAACTGCCACATTCTCACCCAGGAAATCGCATAAGACGAAAAGACCTACTGAAACATTTGATACATACCCGTGTATCATTCCGTCTGCACTGCTCTCTAGCCGGCCTCTGATCATTGGCCATAGAGTCCGTATTAAAGCTGTCAAACGAATAAAAATGAAGCTCTCAGAGGACGCGTAAATCCTAGAAAGCTCAAGACAAAGCAAAAGCAGAAGTGAAAAGATAAAAGCCTATTGCTAGCACCATCCGAATACAAAGAAGTGGCCCATGCCAGAGAATCTCCATAGATAGGCAAAAGACAATGAATCAAATGATTAATTAAAAGAGAAAAATAGTTTGTTGACCAAAGAAAACCCAAAGGATAATGGCACAGCTAGAAAAACCAAGCAAAGCATAAGAACAAACAATTAATCATGAAAACGGAGCAGTTATCCAGGCCCAAGCATTAGTCCCCAAATAAGCATTAGGCCCCAAAGAAAATTAACAGTTTACTAATAAATCATCAAGGAGTGTATGATAGGCATGGCTATTAATTTAAATCCTTTGCTACCAGGAGATCATGAACAAGTCATCGCCAAGCAAAAAAAGGCTTGTTTTCAAAACTCTTAAGTATGCAGCAGCTATCATATTGATAGCATTAGCTATTTATTGCCTACAAGTATACGGGATA
>CATBLW010000250.1 GCA_949486985.1 Prochlorococcus marinus str. MIT 9215 | reverse complement strand
GAATAGGTTCCTTCCCAGCCACTGCCAACAATCCAGAGGCTCTCTGGTTGAAGTTGAAGCAATTCTTGGGCGACAGCTTGGCGATTGGGCAAGGCCATTGTGTAGAGCCGATTGACATCCCTTACCCGTTGCAAAGAGCGTGTGCCATTTGTGGTGCTCATAAACAAGCGTTTGCCAGCTACGCGTTCAGGCTCGACAGCAACAGGGGAATTACCAAGGTCAAACCCTTCAATTTTTTGTCCACCACGTTCACCAAGAAGCAGCCGGGATGATTCGGGCCATTGGCTTGCGCTCGTCCTGAGGTCATCAAGATCAGCAAACGTTTGAATCGCTTCCGCACCGTTGTGCAAGGCCCAAGCAATCGTTGTAGTTGCCCTTAGAACATCGATAACAACGGCTGCTTCAGGTAGATCTCCCTGAGGCACATCTGCTGCCACGGGGTAGTAGGCGATCTGCATGGCCGTGAAGGCAAGCGAGGGAAATTAGGCTAACGAGACCTGGGTTGAGTTGGTTGTCTGTCCAATGCGTAATTTTGCCTGGCAAGATAGTAATAAGATCGGATAATTATTGGAAATAAAACCAGATAAATATTGGCAATGATATGCATTATTTGATCTCTCTCGACATCGATACTTGCTCTTCTCGGTTGCCAAGATGATGTTGCTAAGAGTTCTTGTTCTCTAAAATTGCTACCCATGATCAGGCTCTCTGCTGATCATCAAGTGGAAACAATAACGGCCTCTAAAAATCAGCTTCCAAAAGGCAGCCCTATGGATTTGGGGTGGGGATGCAATCAATACAACCCCAGCTTTTACTGCGCGAGCTGTTGATGGTGAAGCGGCTTTCTTTTTGGAGTCAGCTCTTCAGTCTGGTTGGTGATGGTTAGCTTGATCACAATCAGAGAGTTGTCCCTTGCTCGCTGAGGACATGTTCAAATCCCCACCTCAAAACCAGCCGAGATGTCAGCTAGAGACTTAAGTTCCTTGCTCCGCAAAAGGCCGCCAGCCCGTGACATGCGGGATTTTTTGGATCTACTTGAGCAACGGGGGCAGTTGCGGCGAATCAGTGCTCCGGTGAATCCGGATCTGGAACTCGCTGCCATCACCGATCGAGTGTTGGGCATGGGTGGCCCGGCACTGCTGTTTGAAAATGTGATTGGTTCGACCATGCCGGTCGCCATCAATCTGTTGGGCACCATGGAACGTGTGGTGTGGAGCATGGGGCTCGAAGATGCCGATCAACTTGAGGAGCTAGGTAGCCGACTGGCCATACTCCAGCAACCAAGACCGCCAAAGGGGTTACAGGAAACTCGGCAATTTGCGGGTGTCTTTTGGGATTTAATCAAAGCCCGTCCTGATCTCGACCTCACGCCTCCTTGCCATCAGCAAGTGCTGCGCGGTGACGCTGTGAATCTGGATGCCTTGCCTTTGATTCGCCCTTGGCCTGGAGATGCCTCTGGTGTGGTCACCCTTGGACTGGTGATTACCAAAGACCCTGAAACGGGAGTGCCGAATGTGGGTGTCTATCGATTGCAACGTCAATCGGCGACCACCATGACGGTGCATTGGCTAAGTGTGCGAGGTGGAGCAAGGCATCTGCGTAAAGCTGCCGCCATGGGGCGAAAGCTTGAGATTGCCATTGCCATTGGTGTTCATCCCTTGCTGGTGATGGCTGCTGCCACTCCAATACCTGTTCAACTCAGTGAATGGCTGTTCGCTGGGCTTTATGCGGGTGAAGGGGTGCGGTTGACCAAATGCAAAACCCTGGATTTGCAGGTGCCCAGTCATAGCGAGGTGGTTCTGGAAGGAACGATTACGCCGGGAGAGGAATCAGCTGATGGCCCCTTCGGTGACCATATGGGTTTTTACGGCGGGGTTGAAACCTCTCCTTTGATTCGTTTCCAATGCATTACACAACGACGAGAGCCAATTTTTCTGACCACCTTCAGCGGTAGACCTCCCAAAGAAGAGGCGATGCTGGCAATTGCTCTGAACCGGATTTACACACCAATTTTGCGCCAACAGGTTCCCGAAATCGTCGATTTCTTTTTGCCGATGGAGGCCCTTAGTTACAAGTTGGCGGTGATTGCGATCGATAAGTCGTATCCGGGGCAAGCGAAGCGGGCCGCTATGGCTTTCTGGAGTGCACTGCCACAGTTCACTTATACAAAGTTTGTTGTTGTTGTTGATGCAAGCATCAGTGTCAGGGATCCACGTCAAGTGGTGTGGGCTATTTCTGCTCAAGTTGATCCACAAAGAGATCTCTTTGTCTTAGAAAATACGCCTTTTGACAGCCTTGATTTTGCTAGCGAGCATGTTGGCCTTGGAGGCCGTTTGGCCATTGATGCAACAACAAAGATTGGTCCTGAAAAACACCATGAATGGGGCGAGCCATTAAGTCGGGACTCTGAATTGGAGGCCAAGATTGATGCCCGCTGGCAGGAGCTAGGACTTGCAGATCTTGGTAGTGAAGAACCTGATCCCAGTCTTTTTGGTTATGTGATGGAAAGTCTTAGACGTCAGGTGATTTCAGAAAAGAATTAGCCTGAATGTTCTGAAATGGGAATTTAACCGAAGCCTTATTTTCTCTGTTATTAGCTTCCCTTTATGCCCGCTTATTCGGCGATTGTTGTGATTAACGACCTTGCATCCGTTCTCCTCCCCTTCGAAACCGGAAGCTCCGCAGGCGAGCTGATTATTTAAACAATCAGGAGCACATTACGCCTGATTTGATGTAGATTTCTGTTTAAAAAAGAGATCTACTGGATCTCATTGCCTTTTCGATTGAGACTGCAGCCATTGATCATTTCATGTTAACTGCTTGCCTGCATTTAGCGATAATGATATCCAGATAAATCATTGATTAATATATTGATTGGCTTGCTATCTGTTTTGATGGAAGTTCTATTTACTCTCGAAACTGGCTTGGGTCATTTGTAAAGCATTCCGTTCGCTTGATCTGTTGTTAACGAAATCTGATTTCATGTGCTT
>CATBLW010000249.1 GCA_949486985.1 Prochlorococcus marinus str. MIT 9215 | reverse complement strand
TTCTGCAGCAGTGGTCATCGAAGGCGCTGGCAATGATCGTGATTCCATTATCAGTAGAGATGCTTCCTTGCCCATGACCGTTGCAGAAGACTGGCTCAGCGTGGGCAAGCTTGTGGCAGCCCAAGGTCTGCAAGGAGAAATCCGCATCAACCCAAGCAGCGACTTCCCTGAACGCTTTACCAAACCTGGGCAGCGATGGCTACGAGGAGGCAATCAAGACATTCAGCCGATTGAATTGCTGACTGGCCGCCAGATCCCTGGCAGGTCTCTTTATGTGGTGAAATTCGCCGGAATCAAAACGCGTCAAGAAGCCGAAGCCCTTGTCGGCCAAAACATGCTGGTTCAATCCAGCGATCGCCCAGCTCTTGGCAAGGGCGAATTTCATCTCCTCGATCTTGTTGGCTTGGAAGCCAGACTCGATGAACAAAGTGCTGGAATCGGCGTTGTCAGCGACCTGATTAGCGGCGGCAACGACCTGCTGGAAATCAAGCTGAACTCGGGGAAAACAGTTCTGGTTCCCTTCGTTGAAGCGATCGTTCCTGAGGTTCAACTCAACCAAGGTTGGCTGAAGCTGACGCCGCCGCCTGGCCTGCTGGACCTCTGAACAATCGACAAGAGCGCCTTATCTGCGCGAATCTGTAACGATCGAAGCGAAGCCTTCAGCCGTGGCCTCCCCATCCATCATCCCAGTGATCCTCTGTGGCGGAACAGGCACCCGCCTCTGGCCACTTTCAAGGGCAAGCTATCCAAAGCAATACTGGGCCCTGGGCGGCAGCGGAGACGAAACACTCTTACAACAAACACAACAGCGTCTGAAAGGCCTTCATGGGCTGGCCGCACCCTTGTTGATCTGCAATGAAGATCATCGTTTCATCGTCGCCGAGCAAATGCGGCAGATCGATGTTGAACCCAATGCGATCCTGCTCGAACCGATTGGTCGCAACACCGCCCCCGCCGTCGCACTAGCAGCACTGAAAGCGACAGTGCGCGGCGAAGATCCACTGCTATTGGTTCTTGCTGCAGACCACTTAATTGGCGATGCCAACCAGTTCCGGAGTGTTATCCAAGCCGGGCGCATCCCTGCCGAGGCAGGCCGACTGGTGACTTTTGGGATAGTCCCAACAGCACCCGAAACTGGTTACGGATATATCGAAGCCGCAGAGGCACTCAACAAAAACGAAGCCAAGGCCGTTCCCATTGCCAGGTTTGTGGAGAAACCTAATCGCGAGGCTGCTGAACAATTCCTGGCCAGTGGTCGTTTTACCTGGAACAGTGGCATGTTTCTGTTCAAGGCCAGCGCCATACTCAGCGAGCTTGAACGACTCTGCCCAGAGGTGGTGAGTTGTTGCCGTGCCGCCCTTGAACAAGATGTGCCAGACCTTGACTTCTTGAGACTTGAGCGCGAAGCCTTCGCGCAATGTCCCAACGTGGCCTTAGATGTAGCCGTCATGGAAAAAACCAAGCTCGGCAGCGTGCTGCCTCTCGATGCTGGTTGGAATGACGTTGGTAGCTGGAGTGCTCTTTGGGATACCGCAGATCGGGACGAGAATGGCAATGTGATGCGAGGGCGGGTGATCAGCGAAGGCAGCCGCAACTGCTATCTACGCAGCGAACACCGTCTTGTCGTTGGGCTGGGCGTTGAGAACCTTGTGGTGGTTGAAACTGACGATGCCGTACTGATTGCCGATCGCAGCCAAGCTCAAAACGTCAAAACGATTGTTAATCGACTCGAAGCCTCTGGTAGTTCCGAAGGCAAAGCACACCGGAAGATCTATCGGCCATGGGGGCAATACACGACCGTGGTTGAAGGTAAACGCTGGCAAGTCAAACGGATCGAGGTAAGCCCAGGAGCAAGCCTTTCGCTACAAATGCATCATCACAGAGCTGAACATTGGGTCGTAGTGAAAGGGACAGCCTTAGTCGAAAAGGATGGTGAAAAAAGCT
>CATBLW010000248.1 GCA_949486985.1 Prochlorococcus marinus str. MIT 9215 | reverse complement strand
CCATGCTCACGCGTCTTCGGGATCAAGCGCAGATTCAGCTTGCGAGTGAGCAACGCTCTGACGGTGTGCCCGCCTTCAAGGTGCGCCCCAACACGCAGCAAGCCAAAGGTCTTGCGATGTTGCCCGCTCCAGATACAGGCGATATCTGGTTTGACATGGAGGGTTACCCAGACCCGGTGAGCGGTGAGAAGCTCGAGTATTTATTCGGCGCTTGTTATCGCGATGCTGCTAGCGAGGTTGTCTTCAAGGCGTGGTGGGCCCATACCCCTGAAGAGGAGAAGCAAGCCTTTGATGGTTTCGTTCAGTGGGTGAACGAACGCCGCAAGCAGTTCCCTGACCTGCACGTTTATCACTACGCCAGCTACGAAAAAACCGCACTCGGCAAGCTTGCATCAGGGCACCAGCTACACGTTGCTCTGATTGATCAATGGTTGCGTGAGGAATTATTGGTTGACCTCTACCCAATTGTCCGCAACGGATTGTTGGTAGGAGCGCCGAGCTATTCAATAAAGAAAGTCGAAAGGCTTTACGAAAAAGGTGCACGGGAAGAGCAGGTGGATAGTGCGGCCGACTCTGTGGTGCAGTACGCCCAATGGAAAAAAGAGCGCACTCAAATAATCCTCGATGACATCGAAAAGTACAACGAAAAAGACTGTCAAGTCACCGAGGGGTTGCACCGTTTTCTGCTTGGCTTGCCAGAGCTTCAATTGATCACTTACCGAGCCAATCGTTGGGCAACGCTTGATCCCATTCAGTTGGGTGAAGGAAAGACCACCGCATTCGAACGTGATCTTGAAGTGGCAGCAAAAGAGCTTCGTAGCGAATTGCCTACACCACTAGCTCAGCCAGATGGCCTTGGCCCTCGGGGCATGAGCTGGGCTCTACAAGAATTGGTGTCGCAACTCATCGACTTTCACGAACGCGAAGGCAAGGTGGAGTGGTGGGAGTTCTTTAATCGTCTACAAATGACGTTGGAAGAACGGGAAGATGACAGTGAGGTGATTAGCGCTGCGAAGAGAATCGGAGAGGAGACAATCAAACAATCACGTGGCTATCGCTACCGCTTTGATGCCGATCAGCCCCTGAAGCTCTCAGCAAAAGAGGGACGATCCATCAAGTTTGCGCTGCTTCCCCTGTTGTGTGAACAAGAGCGGTTACTTCCATTGCCCGCCATCGAGAAGGATGAAAAAAAGGCAGTCGATATTGAAGGCTTCTTTGATGAGCGGAAACCTGATGAAGTCCTGCTCAAGGTCGGCAAAACAAAGCAAGCAGACCTCAAAGCAGCGGGTCTAGCCGGGGGTGACCTGCCTCTCGATGCTGACTTGGTGCCTTTTCCCAAGCAGATTTACAAGAACATGTTGGGCGGTTTGGTGCGCATCGCCAAGGCGTGGGTATTTGAGCGCAAGTCAATGCCACCAGCTTTTCTGCATCTACTAGAAAGGCGTCCAATCACTGTTTTGGAAGGCCTCAATCAGCGGGTTCGGCGTGAGCCCAATTCAACGGTTGATCAGCTCACTGAATTCCTGAGCCAAGCCGATGGTGTTGGGCTGTCGTTGCAAGGCCCTCCAGGTACAGGAAAAACCACTGTCACGGGCCAGCTGATTGCCCAATTGGCCTCTAAAGGGCAGCGGGTGGCGGTGAGTTCCAACACCCATGAGGCGATCAATAACGTTTTGCTCAAGATCCAGACCTGCCTCGATGCCCTTGGAAGCAGTGCCATGGTTGTGAAAGCGGCCAGTGGCACCAGCGAGAAAAGCGACATCAAAACGCTTGCAGGCACAAAAGTTCAAGCACTGAAAGACAGCAACCTTCCGCAGATTCCAGCGGTGCTCGGCGGCACGATCTTTACCTTCGTAAAAGAGACATACGACGAAGCACCCTTTGATCTGCTGGTGATTGATGAAGCCGGTCAAGTGTCGCTCAGCAACTTGATGTACTTGAGCCGCATCGCTCGCAACATCTTGTTAGTAGGAGACCAGCAACAGCTTTCGCAGCCCAACCGCGCAAAGCACCCTGGCAAGAGTGGGCTCAGCTGCCTGGATTACGTCATGGGAGATGAGCCCGTGGTGCCCAAGGATCGCGGCGTGTTTTTGGCCACCAGTTGGAGGATGCCACCCTCACTCACTCAAGTGGTGTCTGAGCTTTTCTATGCCGGCGAACTGCAAGCGGCTGAAGACAACAAGGCCAATCGGGTGGAGTGGAATGGCCAGTCGCAAGGGTTGCTTTTTGAGGCGGTTGAGCATCACGGCAACGCCACCATGAGTGATGAGGAAATTGATCGTATTGCGGCTTTCGTGGATCAAATTCATGGCCAGCCCTTCACCAGAGCTCGTCGCGTTCGCGGAGAGATGACGGTTGAGCGGGGTGTGATCGGATCCAACGAAATTTTGATCACCGCCCCTTACAACATTCAGGTCAATCGGTTGCAAAAGCGGCTTGGCCAAAAGGCTCGCATCGGCACGGTGGATAAGTTTCAGGGCCAAGAAGCCCCAGTGGCGATCCACTCGCTCACGGCCAGTGATGGCGATAGTGCTCCCCGCGGATTGGATTTTTTATTGGAGGCCAACCGTCTCAACGTGGCCATAAGTAGGGCGCAGTGCCTGTCGATTGTGGTTGGCTCTCCAGCGCTGGCAACAGGGCTCAGCAACAGTGTCGAGAACGTGCAACGCCTGAACAGGCTTTGCAGGTTGATGGCGTCAGAATCGACAGATGAGCCTCCGAAGGGACTGGCATGACGCGTTTTATCTATACCGCTATTGGCAGATCGGTAAGCCCTGTCGCCGCGTCGCCGACGAGCAGAAGCGCTTCAAGTTGCAGCAAGAGCGGCTTAAGCCATCGGCCGGATTCGAGACGCTGCACGCACCGAAGACGCTGCCTTTGGGTTGTGTCCGGCGATCTATTTGATTCCCCTACGCCTCTAATCACTGCGGTTCTGGAAGTGCTTGAAGCTATTGGTGAGATGGAGATCCCAGTGCTGGTAATCCTTGGGAGTCACGATCCCGGCGCTTTGGGCACTGTTCACAGCCAAAAGTATAAGAGACTCACGCCTAAATGCCACCCACAAGCCTGTCTCACTGTCCCTTAACAAGTAGTGCGCTTACCCAGGCCTGCATTAGCTCAATTACAACATTCCTTCCAAGTTCTTCAAGACCGAGTGAAAGCCATTCTTTAAAGCTGTCCGCATCATTTGCTGGTAGTGCCATCAGAAGTTCATGCAGCAAGGCAAGCATCATCTTGGTGTTGTATGACATTGCAGGTGTGCAACTTCCAGAAGTATTCCCTACTGCAATAAAAAACTCCACCATTCCTGTTGGGTTGAAGTGTTTGAGGTTTTTGTCGAACCTATGTTACGCCAACTCTAGCTCAAGCATTATCTGAGCTTCAACTTCTGCAGGCAAGTCAAACCATTCGGTATATCCATTAGCACTACAAACAGCACTAAAAACTTGCCCCCCTTTCTCTACTGACATTGTCACTTCAGGGTATTGAGTACGGTATTGTTCGCAAGCCTTATGGAGCTTAGATTCAAGCTCTAGAGCATCTTTCTTTTGCATTGGTCTAGACAGCTTGACGCATTGAAGATGCGTTGGATACTTGTTTTTAATGTAACTTTCACGAGTCTCCATTCTTGAATTCCCATCTTTTTTATGTCCAATCTTTGAAATCCCAAGATCTTCGTCCTTTACAAGGTAAACCCTCGACTTGGATTCATTGTTCGTCATATTCACCCGTCGAAAAAGCTAAATAAGTCAGGTTTTCTATTTGTTATGAGGAATAAATTCTTTCACAAGACTCGCAGCGAATGCATTGCATAATTGGATAAATTTAGCATACTCGGCAGATTCAATATTTTCAATTCCAGGAATATAATCATTAAATTCTTCCTCAAACCTTTCCCTACAGTTATCATAATTCAGGCATGACTTCATCGTCAAATGCAACTCTACATCAAACATAGGGTTATTGTCATCGAAATCTTTTAATTCATCTTCAAACTCTTCTTTATCGACTTCACCTGATTCGAATTCTTCGACACATCTGATCAGTTCCGGGTTGATCGTGACACTATCTATCTCTATGCCGTCATTTGTAAATAACAATTTAAGAACATCCTGTTCTGAAATAGAAAGGTATTTGCATAGAGGATAGAGTTCTTGTATACCTAGAAGTAAGCCATCTATATGCCCTGGCAATTCATCATCAGCATCCCAACTCGGGTTAGAACAATAGTCCATGATTCTGTCTGTAATTTTGTTTATATCATCTGAAAAAAATTCTGAAAATACTTCATACTTGAGAGACATGTAAGCAGACCCTTTTAATGCGATAACGGAGTCGAACCAAGACTTTTGCAATGGGATCTTAAATTTATCCCTATATTCAGCACAATATGCAGAAAATATTCTCTGATCAAATTCCTTATCATCTATAACCAAACGAGTGAGCAACTTGAAGGTCGCATTGATTGGTTCAGTGTACTGAACATCATGGGTGGTCTCAGTACTTACTAAATTAGATTTCCGTATCATATACTTGCCATCAATTACTCCAACAGTGTATTCGTCAGCCAATCGCACGGCTCCAGTATCTTCATCAATTTGAACTGCATCATCTATGCTAAGTTTTTCTATTTCATTGACAAACCATTTCCACATGACATCCTCGCTGGATGAGGTTTTATGGATTAGTTCTTGAATATGATCGTAATCAAGTTGACGAAATACTTTGGCAAACATTGACTGCCTTCTTTTTAATTCAATTTCAATAATGTGAAGAGTATCCGCAAATGATATGAACTGAGAACTCGACTCTCCTTTTTGGAAAAGCTTCTCTCCAATATCGAACATAAATGATAAGCATCTTGAATACCAAGAAAGCAACACTTTCAATTCAGCTTTTGCTCTTTCTTCGCCACTCAGAATAATGTTTTCAGTGCCAAATTCTGGGTAACCAATAAAATCTGTTTTGAGCTTTTCTTCTTCACGTGTTAGCAAAAGATTTTCATCCTGTTTATTTTCCACACTTTCAACGTCGACTCCTTTGGCCCTAAGAAGAGCTTCGTAGAAAGCTGTAAATAGTATTTTTTCAGATCCATCTTTCCTTTTGATCATATAACCACATCCTTTGGCAAGTTCTGATTTGTTGACATCACCAAGTTCTTTGACTTTACTCAATAACTTTGATCCAGTAAGTTGGCATGAAAGAGTCAACAATTGGTCTAGATTGGTTTCATTGAAGCCATAACTTATGGCTAACCTCCGTACATCGTTCTCATCTAAAGATTCAGTATGCTCTTCTACTTCATTATCATTAAAGAATATGGGATTTCCATCAGCTTCAAATGCTCCAATCTCGCCAGAAAATGTGATTAAAGAAGTTTTTTGAACTTTGAGATCATATATTATTAGGCTTCCACCTCTAACATCGCGGTTACCATCAAGAGAAAAACTAATTAGCCTGATTAAATCATCATTAAACTCCATGAATACAGATCCTTGCATTATATCCATCAGGATTGCTAGTTTGTGCAACTTAGGTAGGAGTTTTTCGTCAGCACTTGCTATTTTTAACAAATTCAGTTTCGTAAGCTCCATGCGAGATAAAATAAGTTGCTCAAATTCTTTAGGATTCCACAAGAATTGGTTATAGAATATATATTCATCTGTGCCGCATGGATCACCATAATTTTTGGGTACATAACCAGTACCGTTGCCGGTGATTACTCCATCACATGAATTTCGACTACTAATCTTTACTAAAAACATTCTTCCATAGTCTTCAAGAGTGGTGCATACATTGCGGAGTAAATATTTTTCCACCGACTTCTCATGTGATTCATATCCAAAACTAGTCCCTGATACATTGATCAACGAGTTTATTTCCTCGGTGGCAGCATTATCCTTAAGCTTGATAAGCATTCCTTCTATGTTGCTTGCTTTCTTGTAATCAGTAAAATTGAATTCTCGAATTTCAGAAGTTGCAAATTTCCCCTCGCCAACAGAGAAGGGAGTGTCAATATCCTCAGCAGCATCTTTAGTCATCTGGTCAATCTCTGCAGGTTCGAGCCTCGATGTATCGCTAATCGTTATTGATTGCTCTTTCCCAGTATTTTCGTCGATTGCTGTCACAGACAATATGCCATTTGAGTCAACATCAAAGGTCACATTGACCTTTGTTTCGCCCCTTGGTGCAGGCCTTAAACCTGAAAGCGTAAAAATTCCAAGTGATTTATTATCTCTTGCATACTCATTATCACCTTGTATGATATTAATTTTGACACTTGTTTGATTGTCAGAAGCGGTAGCAAAAGCTTTGGTAAATTTTGTAGGAGTTGTTTTATTTTTTGGTATTAATACTGATACACGATCTGATTCTGTTCTTATGCCAAGCGAAAGAGGTGTTACATCTAAAAGGAGTACGTTTTTGACTTCTTCTGATAGGATTCCTGCCTGAATAGCAGCTCCAAGAGCTACAATTTCGTCGGGATTTACAGTTTTATTTGGCTTTGTACCAAGTTTATTGTAAATCATATCTTCGATAGCTGGAATTCTAGTACTTCCACCCACTAGTAGAATTTGATCAAGTTCGTTGGGCGATGATAAATTAGCATCTTTCAATGCTTGTTCGACAGCCATCAAGCACCTTCTAATCAGCGGAGCAGACAAATTTTCAAATTGGTCTCTCGTGATGCTGATATCTAAATGCTTAGGGCCATCAGCATTTGCAGTGATAAAAGGAAGGCTAACATCACTGACTGTTGCATAAGACAATTCAATTTTGGCTTTCTCGGCTGCTTCAGTCAGTCTCTGTAATGCCTGCTTGTCTTGGCGAAGATCAATACCTTCAACTGCTTTAAAATTATTTGCAAGAAAATCGACAATTAATTGATCAAAGTCATCACCCCCCAGGTGTGTATCTCCAGATGTTGACAACACCTCGAAAACATTATCGGCAGAAATCTCAAGGACTGAAACATCAAATGTACCTCCGCCAAGGTCGAATACCAGAACAAATTGAAGTTTTTTTAGATTTAGGCCATAAGCAAGTGCTGCTGCAACAGGTTCTGTAATTATTCTGATGACATCCAATCCAGCTATTTGAGCTGCATCTCTGGTTGCTTGTCTTTGTGAGTCATTAAAGTATGCAGGTACGGTCACAATAGCTTGGGTTACTGTCTGACCTAAATAGTCGCTTGCATCAATGGCAAGCTTTTGCAATATTCGGGCAGAAATCTCTTCTGGTGAAAAAGTGTTATTTAATATTGGGCACTCGATCTTTACTCTCGATTGGTCTTCCTTTATCTCGAAGCTGAGCTCCTTAGCTTCTGTTTCAAGCTCAGCCATATCGCGGCCCATAAGGCGTTTGACAGAATGGAAGGTATTGCCATGGTTAATAATTGCCTGGCGCTTTGCGATCTCTCCAGTAAGGAGTTCCTTTTTTTTATTAAAAGCAACAACAGAGGGAGTGGTACGAGTTCCTTCGGCATTTGCAATCACAACTGGATGTCCTCCTTCCATCACAGCGACGCAGCTGTTGGTTGTGCCTAGATCTATTCCAACAATTTTTGACATTTTAGGAATCGTGGTAAGTTATTAGTAAGTAGAGAAATTCCTTTTTAAGAAGCCTTTGGCCACTTAGGTCCAAGGAATAAGAGTGGCGAGCCATAACTCCTGGCGCCATCTGGGAGTCTCTTCCCTAGGTAACGATTGCGCGTTTCATCAGAGGTATGCTCACTTACAAATCCCCAGCGCTTTTTATCAATTTTACTGTCATCACTGACGCCAGCAAATTCTTGATGATCGGCTGGGAGCCAGCCATCTTTAGCGATTTCAAAGACTGCTCTAATGATTCCATCACGATACGCAACCACTGGTGCACCCATCGTTCGACGATGTTCGGAGATTTTCCATTGCCATCGTGCTGCTCTGTAGAAGTCTCCCCCTCTCAACTCAATACTTTTATTCACGTTGATTGCAATAAATCGCTGATCTATGGGTGCTTGTTCGGCGTTGTATTGCACTTCCAGCTGCTCTACGTGAGCACAACCACGAACACTATTCCCATGTCCCCCGGCAATGTTAGTAAGGCCTGCATAGGCGTCAATTAGAGCCGCCTCAACTTCGAATGCAGTTTCTTCGTCCATCCCATGGCGGTGGACGACATGAATGACCTCAAGTCCAGCAGCGCGAATCTCTCCTATAGAACGTAACTTAAGGTTTGTGTCGTCCTCATCGGTATCGGGGTCATTGCTGATCTCGATCTGCTGTGCAGCATGAGCAAAGACTCGATCACCCTTCCCCTTACCGATATAAAACGTCTGCCCGTCTCTCGGATCAATCAGGCGATAGACGTAATAGCCGAGACACTCAGAAGTGGCCCTTGAGAAGCTTTTCATTTTCTAGGTGTGGGAAGGCGAGGTCTTATCTCGATAAACATAGTGACTCAGACAATGTAGATCGACACCACCCTTTTGGGGGACTCAAGATTCTAGATGAGTCCCCCAAAAGGGGGATCTTCACTGCTGAACTATTCCCCAAAAGGACTATGGCCTCACTCTGAGCTAGCAAACAAACAACCTTTCCTTCTCTTCTTCAACGAGGAAAGTTACCGTATACTCAGAATTCTCCGTAACAGTGATCACCATTTTTCAACCTAGAAGCAAGTGAGGGATTTGCAGCTGCCCAAATTTGACACTTACTTTGTACTTTCTCAGTAAACATTTGATTTGCCATAGGTTTTACCGTTTTAATGGGCTTACTGCTCACTGATGTACTTTCAGCTTCATCAGGCTGAACTATTCGTGTTTTTTCAATAACGTTACTAGGCGTATTCTTTTCACTCAACGAATTGATAACATTTACCGAAATAGCCGCAATAGCAAGTAAAATAAAAACCTTTATCATTCCCCAAATAATATTAGAAATGCAACCTAAACTGTAACTAGAATTTGAATACACGTTATCAGTTCCATCCAACACGGTATCCAAGAAGTCCCATCTTGCTTGATAAAGGTCCGCAACAGAGACACCATTTTGATTGGCTAATATTCGATCTGCATCTTCGGCAGAAACTCCTAAAGCCACCTTCACAGAAACAGATGGGCCAATTCCGCCAAAACCTTGTTTTGGAATATTTGCAGAGCGAACAGGCATGAATTAAATTCAATCATGTGGACGTTGAGGATCATCCTCTCGCAAGAATACATTCTGCAGTTGCAAAAGAGGCTGAATCAGTATTGATGTTGACGCGAACAAAAGCCGGAGTCGACACCTTCGGAAGACAGAGCCTTTCCTATTGCAATTTATATCTTCACAGGAAAGAAAAAGGCCATTTCGCATACATCGTTCTTGCACCGCATTCAGGACACGCAGGAGTTTCTAATTGAGTCCAGCCGACCATAGATGAACAATTAATTGATCCAGGAAGTTACAGCGAACTAGCCATCTCAAGGGCAATTCCAGGCTGCTGCTGCTGCCTTGCTCTCAGTTGCAGGAAAAGGTCTGAGGTGCTTGTCCCTGAGTTGTCCCTGCAATTTTGTGCAACTGGGCTTGATGGTGTGCATCTGAGGCTTCTCTACGCAGGGTGTTGAGACCAATTGATCACCAGAGTCTTGGGATAAAGGCAGGGCCAAAACCAAGGCGAAGTGTCCCCGTTCGTGTAGTGGGCTGTATAGATCCATAGACCCCGCTACCTGATCGGGGACAGCTCCAATGCGACCACCTCAAAGTGGTAGGTACGGACGCCATCAACCCGTAGACGCTGCCTCTGGGTGGTGAACCCTGCCACCTTGAGCAACGCCTTAGCGAACGTCGCGGGGACGTCGTCGTCTGGCCCTGGGATGCTGACGCGTCCACCGAGGACGTCTCGCAGTTCCCGTGCCTCGTGCTTGTTGAGGCTCTGGATCTCTGCTGCCATCGCGCGGTACTCAGAGCTGTAGACAGTGAATGACCCTGCAGCAATCAGGTCATGCATCCTGACCCGCCGTAGCCACGCGTAGGCATGGCTGGGGTCTACTGCTGCCAGGTCCACCCAGATGCCGTTCTTGGTCTCCCTGTTGGCCTCTGAGCTGGCCTGGTCAATGGTCTTCTGACCTGTCATGACCTCATGGATCAGCTGGATCCGACGGCTCAGTTCAGCCTGCTTTTTCTGTTTATCCCGCTGAGCCTTCGGGATAACAACAGCGTTATCACTGATCAGCTCTTCAAACGGCTGGAGCGTGTAGCCCTGATCCTTGAGGCGGCATGCCAAGACGTGCTCGTTATTGACGGCCTCGTAGTTGACCCGAGCTTCAAGGGCGACTGAGTAACGCACGGTCGCCGGGTCAACGCCCATTAAGTGCTCCGAGTAGCGCTCCTTCATCGATGGGTCAATCGCATTGAAACGGGCGCGGTTGACCTCTTCTGGTGATGTCCGCCCTGTTCCAATCTTTGCCATCGGTGCTGAGACGGGCGACATCATGATCCGCCGCTCTGCGCTACGTGCCCTGGCGACAGCCTGCATGGCGTCCTGAGGGCCCATTGCGAACTGCTGGACACAAGCAGCGATGCCGACGGTCGAGGCCTCATACGAGATCCCAGATACCACTGAGGGGCTGTATCCAACCAGGGAGTATTGACCTGCGACAGCGTTGGTGTTGGCCATCAGCTCTGTTACTTCCAACGTCTTGGAGTTGTCGCCGTGGATCAGGAAGGTGCGAGGGAAGGGAGCGCTGAACGATTCGAGGTCTGTCTTCATTCCCATCGAAATCCAGACCTGCTGGTCTTGATCAATGGCCTGTCCGCACAACTGCTGCAGCTTGTCGATGTTGTCTGCAGTGGCGGCGCCATAGAAAAGTTCTGACTGCCTGCGAAACGTGGTGGTGATGACGTGGGGTTGAACACCAGACAGAGCCTGTAGCCATTCCAGTTCGATGTCGCCAATACCTGCTTCAGCAGCAATGACTGTCACCTCGGGGTTTCGGATCAACCGTTCGAGCGTCTTGATGGCCTCCCTTCTGATCTTGGGCATGGCATCTGTGCCATCCAGAAGCAAGTGAAAAGTCGCCTGGGTGGCCTCATCGAGGAACAGCACTGCCGGTCTGGGGTTCTCCTCCAGCTCGTGACTCCACCTCCAGAGGTCCCATTCGCCGCTGTCCTTCTTGATCGATTCGCAGCAGCAGAACAGACCGTCTCTGCGTTCTCCACACTGACGTTCAAACGTGCCGATGGGCGAGCTCAGGTCTCTGACCCCGAACTCAGCAGCGCCCTTGTGGACCAGCGACGCGCGGTGATACAGGCCCATCACGATGACCTTGCGCCCAAGGGCCTGCTCCATTAGGGCGATGGCACCAACTGAGGCCTTCGTCTTGCCAGTACCTGTGGGCCCCTCAAGGGCGATCACACGGCTTTTCTTCTGTGCCCTGACCAGGTCCATCGGCTCGAACTCGCGATCGATGGTGGTTGTGCGCCAGCCGCCTTTGAGCCGCGCGTAGTGGCCCTTCTCGTCCTCGTTTGAATTGAAGCTGTCGGTTTGATCCGTTGAGCGGTCGAACGTCCCGGCGACAAGCGCCTTCCCTTTCGCAGCGAAGTAGTCGTCCGTCTTGGCCTTGCCTGGATCGGGCCAGGTGAACCAGTTGGCATCAGCCCCGGCTCGCTTTAGCTGCCCTGCCAGACGTTGCGCAGCGCGCTTTGAGTTGCTGCCGTTGTCGAACCTGACAATCATTCGCCGGCCACCCTTCGCGAGCTCCCGTAGAGGCACACGGAGACGATCTGAGCGGGTCTTCTGCCCTGCTGAATTGATGCCGTTAATGCCGACGGCGAGCTGACCATGAGAGGTCGCAGAGAGCGCCTTGAGGGCCGATTCCTCGACCCAGATGGGGACGGCCGGGTTGCTGAAGATGAACTGCCATGCCATCTCCGGGGTGTACTCCTCTCGAGTGCAGATGAACCCGTGATGGTCCAGCAAGTGCATGGCGTACTCCCACGACAGCGGAGGGAGGTAGACCTTCACCTGGGTGCCGGTGCAGTCGAAACGAACTTCACCCTTCTCTCGGGTGCGGATGCTGGGGTGCTTGCGTTGACCTGCGAAGTGCAGGCCGATCAGAAGCACGCCTTTGTTGGTCATCCCGACGCTGTAGATGTTCCAGTTCTCGGGCGGAGTTTTTCGGAACCTGAAGTCCGTCTTGCGAGTGATGGAGCGCTCCTCACAAGCGACCTCGTTAGGGCGCAGGTTGAGATTTTCTTTGACCCCTTTTATTTGCTCCCGTGCCTTGCGATTTAACGCTTCACGCCAGCCTTCATCAGCGCCAAGGGTGAAGGTCCCGCGGATGAAATCGTCAGGATTGATCAGATGGTCGACAACTAGCTCGGCTCTGAGCTGCTCAGTTGTGCCGGGCCTGAGGCCCTGAAAATTCTTGCGCATTGGTTTTGTGTGTGAGGAAGGTCCGGATCGACCACCTCGCGCACACAGGGCCAATGAACCCAAACGAGGTGGCTATCCGGCTCAGGTAGCTACCCCTGAGGTTGTTTGAGTTCGCCACCGAAATGGCAAGAGAGCATTGGTTGTTCTCGCTACAAGTGTTCCGGAGCAGTTGCGATCACCTCGGAACGCCACTCTTTCAAGCTACCTGTGCTTTTTCAGCCCCATTCAGAGCAGCGATAACAGCCGGAAACCTGGATCAGATGCACCCCTCCGTTGGCTTCCTTCCGGAGCGATCTTGATCCCGCGTATAAGAACCAAACAAGCAGATCCTCCGGATGGATGGAGAGAAGGCGCAGAGCCTCGATCGAGAAGCAGTGGGAGGCGACTGGAGGACGTCCACTTCGCTGGGAGTGCTGCCCTGTTGATCAACCTGAACAGGCACAAGATCACAACTCATTCGAAGGCCTGGTTCTCCCGGATTGAATCTCAATGACCCTGCTTGAAACCCGTTGGAAGCCTTAGGGAAAGAACTGTTAACGATGACCTCCTTCCTACAGCTTTGCAGCGAGCCCGCAGATGCCTTCGAGCAGCTTCTGCTGCACCGAGACTTCGGCCCCAGTCGTCAATTCAGTCAGACAGCGGATGTCGTGGGCTGTTCTGAATCGACCCTCCGCCGAAGAGCAGAACAGTGGCAGTGGGCCGAGCGACTGGCTGACTACGACTCTGGAATGCTCGAACAGGCATCAGAAGCTCGAACCGAGGCAGAACTAGAGCGATACGTGGATCGGCTGGAGGCTTTCCGGCAGGAGCAGCTATACCGAGCCGACAGGGTTGGGGGGCTTGCTGAGGAGTTATTGGCCTTGGTAGAGCGCAGCCTGAAGCACCACCTCGAAACTGAGACTGTCCTGCAAGGAAGAGAGCTCCCTGCGGTGCTGAACGCAGTCTGCAAGTCCTTGGAGGCGGCCATGAACACAGAAGCAACTGCTCTCGGGGTGACTGAGCTACTGGAGGGCGGCTCCCATTGATTGGAGTCATGCGTATCACCCAAATGACTCATGGGGCCTGGAAGGGCCCTTCAACCATTCTGCCGCGGCGGATCTCAGCTTTCTTCCGTAATGCTGCGAAGAAGGTTTCACGCAAATCTGCACGCAAAGCT
>CATBLW010000247.1 GCA_949486985.1 Prochlorococcus marinus str. MIT 9215 | reverse complement strand
GCTGTTCCGTAGATGCGTTGGAGCATTTCATTGCTGGAATCGCCCCGCCAGTAAGCCCCGGAAACTTTCGTTAACTTGAATGATCGTAGATGTCTGGTATTGGGAACATGAGGCCCTCTGCACATATCTGTGTATTCCTGATGCCTGTAGAGCTTGATTGTTTCTCCCTCTGGGATTTCATCGACAATTTTTACTTTGTAAGGCTCTTGGCGTTCAAGAAATGTTTGACGCGCCTTTTCACGTGAAACGACATCCACATTGACGTCGTAATCAAGCTTGATCAACTCTGCAATTCTGGCTTCAATTGCCTCAAGATCTTTGAGAGTAAATGGATGATCGTAAGCAATATCGTAATAAAATCCGTCTTCAATAACTGGCCCAATGGCCATCTTGGCTTCTGGATATAATTGTTTTACGGCATGGCCAACCAAGTGAGCAAATGAGTGGCGGATTATTTCAATGCCTTCTTGATTCTTTGCTGTGATAATGCTGATTGATGCATCGTCATTGATCGGGATGCATGTGTCAATCAATTCGTTATTGACCCTGCCAGCAATAGCTGCTTTTGCCAGCCCGGGGCCGATACTTTCTGCAACCTGCATGATCGTTACAGGCTGGTCAAATGTTTTTTGACTTCCGTCTGGGAGAGTAATGACAGGCATGGTTAGATGCTTTTACGTTTGATGCGAATTGGTAAATCTGAAGTAACCAAAGCTTCGTTTGGGGCTGGTTCCCTAGCGCCTGGATTTGTGAAGGCTTGAGCAAAGCAGATTACTTCTTGATGATAAATCTTCCTTTGTTGAGGTTGGGGCTGGGTGTTGTTATCAGATTGTTGAGTCTCCTTTTGGTGGTTAATTCTTTAGCGGTAATTGAGTGCTTAAAAGCTCAATGCCTTTGGTTCTAAGCGGCTCATCAGCTGGCTAGGCCTGAACGAGCATGGTCTGTTCAGATCCCTTTAGCAAGTTCGTGGTCTTGATCACTGGCCTTGATCACTGGCTTAGATCGCTGGTCTAGATCCATGGTCAAGATCACTGGTTTAGATCGCTGGGCTTGATCACTGGCTTTGATTAATCAGTGGCCTGAAAAATCAGTGGCCAGAAAGCCAAGGGCATCACGCCAGAAAGCCAAGGGCATCACGGACGCGTTTAAGAGTTGCTTCGGCGACAACCTCTGCTCGTTCTCTGCCCTGATTGAGAATTCTCTTCAGCTCCGCTTGATCTCCCATCAATTCCGCATAGCGACTTTGAATGGGTTCAAGGGCTGCAACGGTGGTTTCAGCGAGTAGGGGTTTGAAGGTTCCCCATCCCATCTCAGCGCACTCTGCTGCAACAACGTCTCGGCTTTGTTTGCTGAGGATGGAGTAGATGCTCAGAAGGTTCTCGGCCTCTGGCCTGTCTGGGTTGCCGAATTCAAGGCCAATCTGCGGGTCTGTTTTGGCACGCTTGATTTTTTTTGTAATCAGCTCTGGAGGGTCAAGCAGAGTGATACGACTGCCTTCATTGGGGTCGCTTTTACTCATCTTGCTACGACCGTCGTTGAGGCTCATCACCCTGGCTCCTTCTTTCAAGATCAGAGGCTTGGGCACTTTTAGGACAGGTTCTTCTTTGCTACCGAAGTTGGCATTGATGCGCTGCTGGGCGATGTCTCTAGCAAGTTCAAGGTGTTGCTTCTGGTCTTCGCCAACAGGCACAAGGTCGGCGTCGTAGAGAAGGATGTCTGCTGCCATCAGAACGGGGTAATCCAGCAACCCGACGGAAACGTTGTCGCCTTGTTTGACGGCTTTTTCCTTGAATTGGATCATGCGCTCCAGCCAGTTCAAGGGCGTGACGCAGTTCAACAACCAGCAAAGTTCGCTATGGGCTTTGACCTGGCTTTGCACGAAGATCGAGCAATGCTCTGGATCCATTCCGCAGGCCACGTAGAGAGCGGCAGTGGAAAGGGTGTCGTGAGCTAATTGCTTGGGATCATGCGGAACCGTGATCGCATGCAGATCCACAACACATACAAATGTGTCATGGCTGCTTTGAAGTTCCACCCAGTTGCGGATCGCTCCCAACCAGTTGCCCAGATGTAGGGCGCCAGTGGGTTGGACCCCGGAGAGAACCCGCGGCAGCCCCATCGATCAACCCTCGCTGCTTGTGGCGGCTTGCTTCTCTTCTGCATCAGCCTTCTCTCCTGAATCAGTAGAGGCTGCTGGTTCCTGCTTCTGCTCAGCGTTTTCAGTTGACACGCTTTCAGTCGATCCGTTTTCACTGGATCCACTCTCTGCAGAGTCGTTGCCTGCAGGTGCATGCTCTGACGCGACTGACGCAGCAGCTTGATCAGCTTCTGGAGCAACGTCTGGTTCCTGCTCAGGATCAGGCTCTTGTGCTGCTGGTTGCGGTTTAGCAGGCCGAGCAAAGGGGTCGGGACGCGATCCTCTGCTGCCTTGTGAGCGGTCTTGATCGGAGCGACCGCCGCGTGAACCCTGGCCGCGATCGTCTCTTCGGCCACCGCCACCGCCACCGCCACCGCCGCCACCGCGGGGTGCCTGTGATCGTTGCTGTGCCACCAGCTCGTCGATCTGACCATCCTCCAGCATTTGACCAAGCGTTCGCACGGCAAAGCCAAGTACGGCGACTGTGGAGCGCAGATTCAAGGCTTCCTGAAGTGCATGTGCTGAGCGCATTTCGTTATCGCTGAGCCGGATGCGAAATCCTCCTCCTTCTCTATTGCCACCACCACCACGACCGCCGCCGCCACCTCCACGGAAGTTGCCTCGACCTCCCTCGCGGGCGCCTTCGCCTCGATTGCCTTGTTGATGCGGATCTCTGTATGAATCCGTCATGGCCCACTGCCTGTAATCAGGCGCAAGTGTGACGCATCACCGCGCTTCTGGCATTGATTGATTTTTGTTCTCTCAAAAACTTGCTTGCTCTGCTGGCCAGCAAAACTGGCCAGCCAACTGGTAAGCCAAGATATTGCAAAGAACTTTCTCGAGGGCTTGTTGCGATGACGACAACCCCAAAACCGAGATCTAAATGTATTTAAGGAGCGTTTACCTGCTGATCGATTGAGGCTTGTTCTCTTGTCTTGCCTGAACAACAGCCCTATCGAGTTAAAAGGATCAGAAAGCCTTTGAGAACTGTGATCTGAAGCTTTTCTGTGCTGTCGGAGTGGATTGTTCTAACTAGTTACTTTCACTCGTTAAATGGCTCGAGCTCTTCCCTGATGCTTCAGGTGAGCTAAGAAGACTAAGTACGCTGGTAAACATTGAAACTTCCAGCTCTTCCTATCGATTTTCAGCCGCTCTCTTCTTCTTGGGTTGGCAAGGCTTCCCTCGCTGCTGGTTCCCTATTGCTAGGGAACTGGGTTTTTAACGACCTCTTCCATGTTCCAGGAGGAGGCTTTGGTCTGGTTGTTGTTGGCGCTGGAATTTGGTGGTTGGCCAGGCCAGGGGCTCCGGCACGCTTTGAAGCCCCGTCCTCTGTTGAGGGCTGGACAAAGCGATGTCAGCAGGTTTTGGATCAGTTTGAGAGCCTCGAAGAGGAAGCGGATACTGCTGCAGATGGGCGACGACAGCAGCGCCTGCAGGAACTCGATGCTGTCCTGGAGCATGTCGGCCCACAGAGCCTTGCCGTTGTGGGTTCAGGTTCAGGAGAGTTGCCAGAGAAGTCTGTTGTTGAGTCGGCCATTGCTGGCTCTACCCCACTCACCCTTTGTTGGGCACGATCCCTTTCCCAAAAAGATGATTCCTGGCTATGGCCTGTAGCCCTTCATCAGCAAGATGCCCTTCTTTATGTCTTGCCCTTGCCATTGATGGCGGCAGATTTGCTTTGGTTGGATCAAGTCCCAGATGATCAACCGGCTTGGGTGATCGTGTCTTGGTCGGATGAGGCCAGTTGGATTGATCAATTAGAGGCCCTTCAGGCCCAGTTGCCTGCTCGCTGGAATGAGCGGGTGTTGCGATGGTCAGGTCAAGGAGATGAACTCCGCTTGGCTTTGCATCCGGCAAGAAGGTTGTTGGAACATCCACAACGCAATCTGAACGCCACGCGGCAACGGTTGTTGTGCCGCTTGCATCGCACCTGGCAAGCAGAGCTTGAGCACTTGCGGCGTCAGCGTTTCAATGGTTTGCAACAGGGCACGCAATGGCTTGTCGCCGGTGCTGTGTTTGCCTCTCCAGTTCCCAGTGCAGATCTTTTGGCTATTGCAGTTGCCAATGGCTTGATGATCAAGGAGATGGCAAAGATTTGGTCCTGCTCATGGCAGCCCGATTCACTTCAGATTGCGGCCAAGCATTTAGCAGGAGCAGCTCTTGCTCAAGGCGTTGTGGAATGGAGTAGCCAAGCCCTGCTTGGTGTCGCCAAACTTGAGGGCACCAGTTGGATGGCGGCTGGAACCATGCAGGCTCTGAGTGCGGCTTATCTCACGCGTGTTGTGGGTCGTTCCATGGCCGATTGGCTGGCCTTGAACTCTGGTGTTGACGAACTGGATTTGGAAGAATTGAAGCGTCAGGCGCCTTTGTTGGTGGCTAAAGCCGCAGAGACAGAACGATTGGATTGGGCTGGCTTTTTGCAGCAAGCGACACGCTGGGTTCGTGAGTCAGCAGGTAAGTCGTTCCAAGCAGAAGCCCTGTAAACAGCGTCCAAGATGCTTTTCTTAATATATCGGAGCGTAAGGAAAGCATTGATTTTCTCGCTGATTTCATACCCTTAAACCACCTTTAACTCTTTTTTGGAGTTGAGGTTTAACAACGTCCTCTTAATCTGAATTATGTCCACTGCTACTCGCAGCGGCCGGCTTAGTAGCTGGGAAACATTCTGTCAGTGGGTCACCTCCACCAATAACCGCCTCTACATCGGCTGGTTTGGTGTGCTGATGGTCCCCACCCTGCTATCTGCAGCCATTTGCTACATCATTGCCTTCATCGCCGCTCCGCCGGTTGATATCGATGGCATCCGTGAGCCTGTTGCTGGTTCTCTGATTTACGGAAACAACATCATCTCTGGTGCTGTTGTTCCTTCCAGCAACGCAATCGGCCTGCACTTCTATC
>CATBLW010000246.1 GCA_949486985.1 Prochlorococcus marinus str. MIT 9215 | reverse complement strand
GAAGCCCGTGGGGTGAATGTCGTGATGACACGCACCGCAGAGGTGGATGTGGATCTACCTCCAAGGGTGGCGATCGCCAATCGCATGGGTGCCACCGCCTTCGTAAGCATCCATGCCAATGCCATCAGTATGTCTCGGCCGGATGTGAATGGAATTGAAACCTTCTATTTCTCTGATCCGCGTTCCGGCAGGTTGGCTGCACATATTCAGAGGCAGGTTCTGAATGTCTCTCCAGGCAGTCCAAATCGAGGCGTTCGGCGAGGACGGTTTTTCGTGATACGACGCACCACAATGCCCTCAATCCTTGTTGAGACAGGCTTCTTAACCGGAAGGATTGATGCCCCTCGCCTTGCCACGGCAGCCCATCGCCGTAAGTTGGCCCTAGCCATTGCCACTGGCATTCTCAACTACCTGCAGGGGGTCCGTTGAAGCCTCGCTTGGGCCTTTTTGATAGTGGCGTCGGTGGTCTCACTGTTCTTAAACGGGTGCTTGAGCGCCATGGGATGGTCGATTCCGTCTATCTCGGTGACACCGCTCGGGTGCCCTACGGAGAACGAAGTCGCAGTGAGATACGCGTTATTGCCAAAGAAGTCGTGCAGTGGTTACGCGACGAGCAAGTCACTGTCGTGGCGATGGCTTGCAACACAACCAACGCTTTGGCGCGTGATGTAGCCGAACACGTTGCAGGAATGCCCGTTGTGGGGTTGATTCAAGCTGCCGCTGACATGCTCATTGAGGATCGTGTAGGCGTGCTGGCCACACCAGCCACAGCCGCATCAGGGGCCTACCGGCTGCAAATTGAGCATGATCGACCTGGCACTGTTGTCGTCGAACAGGGCTGTCCGGCTTTTGTGCCGCTCATCGAGGCTGGCCACCTCAGTACTGATGAGCTGCTTCGGGTTGCACGTGAATATGTAGCTCCTCTTGTTGAGGCCCAGGTCGAAGCCGTGGTTCTCGGCTGTACCCACTATCCGCTGATCGAGCCAATCCTGCGCCAGTTGTTGCCTCAACATGTGCGCCTGGTGGATCCAGCCATCGGTCTGGCACGTCAGCTTGATGCGCTGATCGGCACTCCTTTGGTGCCTCTCGGAACCTCGTTTTCGCTGACCTCCACACGTTTTTGCGTCACCGCCGAACCCGAAGGGTTTGCGACTCGTGCCACGCCTTGGCTAGGGGAACGCCCTGAGGTTGAGCTTGTCTCACTACGAAGTCCTGCCTGCGCCTCGTAGGATCTAAATAACAAGGGGATCCATGGCCACCGTTACAGAGTTGCTGCAGCCAGTTGAGCTGGATCTCGAGACCCTGCTCACTGATTTGCGCAGCCTGATTGGTGCCGGTCATCCCATTCTCCAAGCAGCAGCAGAACATCTCTTCAGCGCAGGCGGCAAACGCATCCGCCCAGGGATCGTTTTGTTGATCTCAAGAGCTTTATCGCCTGATGGTGATCTATCGCCAAGACATCGGCGCTTGGCAGAGATCACGGAAATGATTCATACAGCCTCTCTCGTTCATGACGATGTCGTCGACGAGGCCGCCACCCGCAGAGGGGTAGCGACTGTTCATAGTCGCTTCAATCACCGTGTGGCTGTTCTGGCCGGTGATTTTCTGTTTGCGCAAGCCAGCTGGCACCTTGCCAACCTCGATGACTTGGATGTCGTCAAACTTCTCAGCCGCGTGATCATGGACCTTGCCGATGGCGAGGTTAAGCAGGGTCTTTACCGTTATGACACTGGCCAATCCTTTGCCACATACCTCGAGAAGAGTTACTGCAAGACAGCCTCACTGATTGCCAATAGCGTTCAAGCAGCAGGCGTACTCAGTGGTGAGAATCCTGAGAATCTGAAGTCTCTTCATCTTTTTGGCCGTCAACTTGGCCTTGCCTTCCAAGTCGTTGATGACATCCTCGACTTCACAGGAAATGATCAACAGCTAGGCAAACCTGCCGCTAGCGATCTTGCCAGTGGCTACCTCACCGCACCGGCGCTCTATGCCTTAGAAGAACGCCCCTCTCTGGCTGGACTGATTGAGAGAGAATTCAGTGGCGACAATGATCTCGATCAGGCACTTGAATTGGTGCGTGATTCTGACGCCATCCCCCGTAGCCGAAAGTTGGCTGAAGATTTTGCGCGGGAATCACGTGAAGCCATCAACTGGTTATCCGATTCTCCATGCAGGAGAGCATTACTTGAACTCCCAGATTTTGTCTTGAGCAGGCTCTACTAAATCACTCCAATCAAAAGAAGCTTTCAACAGGCCCCCTTGGCCGCCTTCAGCTGATCGAGGGCCGTGCTCAGTTGACTGATCTGTCGAAGGTTTGCTTCAAGTTCAAACCCGTTGTTTGGATTCATCTGATCATCGAGAACCCAAACCAAGCAACCAGCGGCAAGAGCCGCTTGTGTGCCCGCGGGTGAATCCTCAAAAGCCCAACAAGCACTGGGCTCAACATCAAGGCGCTGCGCAGCCAATAGAAACGGATCAGCAGCTGGTTTTCCTGATTTAAGGCTGGGGTCGTCTCCAAGCACCCTGACCTTGATCAACTCAAGCCAACAATGATTTCCCGACTTCAGAGCGACTGCATCTTCAGTACTGCTGGTGACCAAAGCCATGGGTAGTTTTTGGTCATCACACCAACGAACCAAATTCTCAGCACCAGGCATCGCTGGGGCTTGAGAAAGCAAGCGATGAGCAATCGGCTTTCTCACTGCCAACACTTGATCACAGCCAACCTGAATATTCAACCAATCCTGAAGCTGCTGGGCGCAGTCAAGCCTTCTGCGACCTTTTAAGGCCATCAACTGGCTCTCACTAAGTCTTGAACCGAAGGCTGCCGCAGTCTGAGACCAAACCTGCGCATGAAGAGGCTCGGTATCGAGCAACAGACCATCTAGATCAAATAGACAGGCCGCAGGCAAAATCATCAGCAGATTTCCACTGCATTGTTTAAACAAGGGTGTCACCCTTTGGGGGTCTTGGTGACAAATGGCTTGAATGTGGCCATTGACTGATCCTCCTTTCTTTTTCCTATGTCCTCAGCCCCTTCCGCCAATATTGAGTCGGTGCTGCAAGAGCAGCGGGTGTTTAGCCCTACCGCAGAACAGGCGGCACAAGCGTTGGTGGGCAGTCTCGAGGCCTATCAGCAGTTGGCTGATCAAGCCAAAAACGATCCCGAGCGCTTCTGGGGGGATGCGGCACGCAAGGAGCTGCATTGGTTTGAGCCCTTTCACACTGTTCTCGATTGGTCGAACCCTCCCTTTGCCCGTTGGTTTGAAGGCGGAACAACCAATCTCTCCAGCAACTGCTTGGATCGACACCTTGATGGTGCAACGGCTAATAAAACTGCTCTGATCTGGGAAGGCGAACCAGGCGATGTGCGCCGGTTCACCTACCGAGAACTGCACGCTGAAGTCTGTCGTGCTGCCAATGCGCTTAAGGCTCTAGGAATTGGCAAAGGCGATCTGGTGGCCCTTTATATGCCGATGGTTCCAGAAGCAGCCATTGCCATGCTGGCTTGTGCTCGTATTGGTGCGCCGCACTCCGTGGTGTTTGGTGGTTTTTCCGCTGAAGCCCTCAGGGATCGTTTGGTGGATGGGGAAGCCAAAGCAGTGATCACTGCCGATGGCGGTTTCCGCAAAGACAAGGCTGTCGCCCTCAAGCCAGCCGTCGATGCTGCCTTAGCCAATGGTGCCTGCCCAAGCGTCAAGTCCGTGCTTGTGGTGCAACGCACGAAGGATTCCGTCGTGATGGAGCCAGATCGGGATATCTGGTGGCACGAACTGGTTGCCAAGCAATCACAGGAATGCCCTGCAGAGCCGATGGCCAGTGAAGATCGCCTGTTTGTGCTTTACACCTCAGGGTCCACTGGAAAACCCAAGGGTGTGGTGCACACCACGGCGGGTTACAACCTCTGGGCACATCTCACTTTTAAATGGATCTTCGACATCCGGGAGGATGACGTCTACTGGTGCACCGCTGATGTCGGCTGGATCACCGGCCACAGCTACATCGTTTACGGGCCTCTATCCAACGGCGCCACAACGGTGATGTACGAGGGTGCTCCGCGTCCTAACAAGCCTGGTGCTTTTTGGGAGTTAATTCAAAAGCACAAGATCACGATTTTTTATACCGCCCCAACAGCAATCAGAGCCTTTATGAAGAGTGGGCGTTCTGTTCCTGATCAATACGACATGAGCAGCCTGCGGTTGCTTGGAACCGTTGGTGAGCCAATCAACCCAGAAGCCTGGATGTGGTATCAAGATGTCATCGGTGGTGGTCGCTGCCCGATCGTCGACACCTGGTGGCAAACCGAAACCGGTGGCGTGATGATCAGCCCCTTACCAGGCGCAACGCCAACCAAACCAGGTTCAGCAACTTTGCCCCTGCCTGGAATTCAAGCCGATGTTGTCGATGCCCAAGGGGATCCTGTTGGAGACGATGAAGGTGGCTATCTCGTGGTGCGTCAGCCATGGCCTGGAATGATGCGCACAGTGCATGGCAACCCGCAACGATTCCGGGAGAGCTACTGGGAATATCTCAAGCCTCGTGATGGAAGTTTTATCTATTTCGCTGGTGATGGTGCCAGGCGTGATGCCGATGGTTATTTCTGGGTGATGGGCCGCGTTGATGATGTCATCAACGTCTCCGGCCATCGTCTCGGCACGATGGAAATCGAATCAGCATTGGTGAGCCATCCGGCTGTATCAGAAGCGGCTGTTGTCGGCAGACCCGATGAGCTCAAAGGCGAAGGCGTTGTCGCCTTCGTCACCCTGGCAAGCGGCATTGAATCGGATGAGGCCTTAATCAAGGAACTGCGCTTGCATGTTGGCAAGGAGATTGGACCGATTGCCCGGCCTGATGAGATCCGTTGCAGCGATGCCCTACCCAAAACCCGTAGCGGCAAGATTATGCGTCGGATTCTCAGAGCCCTCGCAGCTGGAGAAGAGGTAAAAGGTGACACCAGCACCCTTGAGGATCGCTCCGTGCTCGATCGCCTGCGGGCATGATCTTCGGACGCATCAGCTGCCTAATCATCAGAAATCTCAGAGGGCTGAAATCTCCGGACCCATTAGGCCAGGTTCGGGCCATCAGCCCTCTCCAAACAGCACATCACCTATCAATTGAAGCAAGGGTTTCCCTTGCTTCAATTCTTCACGTGCAGACCATTCGATTTCAGCCAGCTCGTGATCAGGCAGATGCAGTGCTGCCAACAACTCTCGGTAGGAGGACCGTTCTTCAGCATTGATGTCGACATCGTCGCCCGGATTGCGCGATACCCCAGCTACCAAACAGGCAATACGCACCGCCAGACATCTATCGCCGTGGCTCTCGAGCATGGCAGCCATTGCTGCCATGGAAGGTCGATGCTCACCGATTGGAACTGCTGTTGAGCTGATGCCAAGACGCTGGGGTAATTCCCGAATCAGAGACGCCTCTTCGCTGGAGACTGAACCATCGCTTAGAGCAATAACTTGGGCGATTTGAAGCAGCGTTGCATGACTTACTGAGCTCATTGGCTTGAGTTAGAAAAAACCTTTACTGAAAAGTTTATGCAAAACATGCCAATCAACTGTAAGCAGAGGGGATTGCCATCCCCATTAAGCAATCAGTTTTTAAAGCCGGCGTTGAGTTACTGGAACTAGTTAGGTTCGACCCAACCTGCTAGCAGTTGTCATCCACGAATCTGCCTAAGCGGGCCAGCCTGTCGTAATAAGCCGTTCAATGCAGAGCCTGGATCGATCATCCGGACCTGGTGTAGTTGCTGGCAAGGCAGGATCATTGCCATTCAAACGTTTTTGATCAAGCGTTTAACCAGCGCAAGATTGTCTCCACCAATCGCTGCATTCGCCTCGCTCTGCCCGCATCATCAGCCCAATCACCAAGAAGGTTCTGTCGTAAACCCATGCTGGCTGGTGTGAGGTGATCACCAGCCAACTGCAGTTGCTGAGAGTCATCATCAACACGTTGCTTCAAACACTGCAAAAGGCTGTCG
>CATBLW010000245.1 GCA_949486985.1 Prochlorococcus marinus str. MIT 9215 | reverse complement strand
GATGGCAGTGGTTATTGCTTTATGGCAGATCAGCTGATTGCTGTTGATCATCGCAACCCGATTACGGCCTCTCGAATGGTCAAGGTGTTCAGTCGATGGCGAAGTTATGCACCATCAAGACGGGATGCAATGGTTGGAGCCATCGAAAGGCTTGCCTCTGCAGAACTCTCTTCCAATACTCGTGAGGTTGTGAATCTCATACAGGATTGATTGGAAGTATGCGGGTTGAGTTGAGTCCTAAATAGCGCCTGAGTTGACTTTTGGTTTGACCATCAGCATGGAATATTCTCTATTTAGAATGGATTCTCTTGAAGGAATCACGGCGATATTCCTTACTGTTTGGTCCGCTAAATTCTCCCCATAAGCCTTCCCAGAAGAAATAAATTACGCCATGCCCTCGTTCTGCTGAAAGGCGTACTTTCTTCTCTAAAACAGACATTGGTGTTGTGCGCTTGCCAAAGCCTGCCAGGATCCCAATGTTGACAGGCAGGCCCCATTGTTGGGCTTTCAGAAGGGCTGTTTGGTTGAGGTCTTTCTCAAATCCTTTTAACGAATAGGCGTAATTCTGTACAACAAGATCATCGATAAGTTCGCCAACAACCCAGATTTCCCAGTCTTGAAGCCAATGGTTGTAGGCGAAGCGGAAGGGACCTGGTGCGAGGCTGATGCGAATAGATAGCTGCTCTTTTTTTAGTGCATTTCGTAACTCTTTAAGCAAGCCGGTTAGTTGACGGCGCCTCCACTTCATCCAGTAGCGATTGGTGTAATCCTTCGGTGGTGCGGATCCGGTTTGTTCGGTGTAGAGCGCAACGGTGTAAGGGTCGTAACCAAGTTCAACTGGCCAGGCGAAATGGTCGTCAAGTTGCAAGCCATCCATTCGGCAGCGCTTCAGCACCTCGATCACCAAGCCAATGAATCGGGAGCGCACTTCGGGATGGGCAGGATTAAGCCATACCCTCTTGTGATCGCCATGCATCTTCATGGTGCTCGAGCCATCTGCCCTGGCAAGGACCCAGTCTGGATGCTGTTTGACGACCTCAGCATCAGCAGGTTCCATCAGTCCATACTCAAACCATGGCACCACCTTCATCTTGCGGGCGTGGGCCTCACGAGTGAGGCTGCAGATGGGATCAATCGTTAGCCCTGCTTTCTGAAGCGCTGGTTCGACTGGTGCAAACCGGCTGCGATGAAACGTTGTTCCTCGACTCCATACGTTTGGATAAACCGTTGTGAAGCCAGCACCTTTTAGCTCGCTTATGGCCTTCTTCAACAGAGCAGGGCTGTAATAGATCGGGCTTGGGCTGTTGGTTATCCAGACGCCGATTTCCTTGGGTCGTTTGGCCAATGATTGGAGGCTTTTCGCTTCCTTCTTGGCAGGGTGCACGCGTGCTTCTTTTGCATTGAGGGCTCCAGCGGTGGCGAAGGCCAGCAGTGCAATAGCAGTGACCGACCAGGAGTAATCACTCCATGGATGCCGGCGTGAGGTCATCCTGATTAACGGAACATGGAGCTGACGGAGCTCTCCTCGTGAATGCGCCAGATCGTTTCGCCAAGCATGTTGGCCACCGAAAGCACCTTGAGCTGAGGGAAGCTTCGTTCCGGTGCAATGGGAATGCTGTTGGTGATCACAACCTGTTCAAACAATCCTTCAGCCGACATCCTTTTACAAGCTGGCGGAGAAAAAACGGCATGGGAGGCGCAAGCAAGCACTTGCTTGGCTCCTTGTTCCCGGAGAAGGCCTGCACCCGAGCAGATGGTTCCGCCTGTATCAATCATGTCATCGATCATGATTGCGGTCTTGCCCTCCACATCGCCAATCACAGTGAGGCTTTCAGCCACATTGTGACCAGACCTGCGTTTGTCGATGATGGCTAGCGGCGCACCATTCATTTGTTTGGCAAATGCTCTGGCACGAGCGACTCCCCCTGCGTCTGGTGAGACGACCACGATCTCTCCAAGGTTTTGGGCTAGGAGGTAGTCCACCAGAACTGGGGAACCGTAGATATGGTCGCAAGGGATGTCGAAATAGCCTTGGATCTGGGCTGAATGCAGATCCATAGCGAGCACCCGGTCTACTCCGGATTTGGCTAGCAAGTTGGCGGTCAGCTTTGCTGTGATTGATTCGCGCCCAGTGGTTTTGCGATCAGCCCTGGCATATCCGTAGTAGGGAATCACTGCTGTGATTTGTCTTGCGGAAGCACGTCTGCAGGCATCCACCATGATCAGCAGCTCCATCAGGTTGTCATTGACAGGAGCGCAGGTTGGTTGGATGAGGAAAACGTCGCAGCCTCGGATTGATTCCTGGATCTGAACGTAGATCTCTCCATCAGCGAATCGCTTGGAGATCCTCGGACCGTCGGGGACTCCTAGGTAGGCAGCGATTTCTCTGGCGAGAGCAGGATTCGCGGTGCCACTAAATAGACGAAGTCGATGCATGTCATGGCTGACTTTCTCTTGGTCGGTACGGGCTGCTGTCAGGAAAGTGGTCACGGCGCCCGCGATCAAGATCTGCTGGACACCGATCGTAGTGCTGAGACGGTTCGCTTCAAGTTTTTTTTTCTCCAGGTAGGGTCGCTCGATGATTCCTCTCCAACCATTCCTTGTCGGAGCAGGGCCTCTGCAGGACCAAGAGATGCGCGCTGGCTCTCTTTCACTTTCTGAAGCTTGGGGGGGAGAGTTGCTTCAGCATTGCTGCAGTGAGAACCCTCAACAGGTTCTTGGAGCTCAAGCAAATGGCCAGGGTCTCGTGCAGCTCAGCGGTGATGTGGCCATGGTCCATCCAGGGGGAGGGAGTTGGCTAGAAGCTCTGGGTGCTTGGCGCCAGCCAATTATTTTGTTGGTTAAGCCAATGATTTCTGGAGAGATCCCTGGAGTTGCTCCTGCTTATGTGGCCCTTTGTTCTCTTTTGGCCGTTCCATTGGTTGGGGTTGTCCAATTGGGTGGTCGATGGACCCCTCAAATGCGCAGGGCTGATGGATTGCCATGGTGTGGTTGGATCTCTGACGGACAGCACCAACAACATGCATGGAAAGCAGCTAATGGTGATATTTCCTCACAAGAGATTGAGCCAGAAGCCGTTGCTGCGCACTTACGCCGCCGGATGCTGAATTCAATCTGAATCGTTGCCGTTTGAATCAGTGCTTTCTAAATCGCGGCCTTCTAAATCGCGGCCTTCTAAATCGAGGTTTTCTGAATGGTGGTCTGCGCTGTTCTGCGGCCAAAGCGGCATGGTCAGGTCTGATTTCAGCTGACGCAGAGTTTGTTCCCCAGCTCGAGGTGCCAGAGGAAGCTCTTCTAGGTTTGGAAATTGACTGCTTCTGATGGCTGTAGCCGCAAGGCTCAGCAACTCACGTTGACTCAGGTCGGTTTGCACTTCTGAGGAAAGCTGGTTAATCAGATCAGGGAGGGAGGCAAGTGTTCTGGGATTGCGAAGTCGTTTGGCAAGGCCATTGATCACCCACTTTTGTCGATGCCGACGACCAGCATCTTCATTGGGGTCTGAGCGATACCGAACAAGTTGCTCCACTTGGGAGCCATTCAGTGTTTGAGGCCCTGCCTCCAAGCTCACGGTGTAATTCTGGGTGTTGTCTGTGCTGTTGAAGCTTTCTGCGAGGGTCACATTCATGTCCCCGAGAGCATTGACAAGGCTGCGTAATGCTTGGCGAGGGATCACCACAAAGCGCTGGGGTTCACCTTCTGGAAGGCCAACGATTTGGGCGATTACATCGCCTGTCAGAGCAACCCCTCCTTGTCGATAACTCGCAGCTAAAGGTTGATTCTCTGGAGCCCCTGGCAAAACCACACCAAGTTCAGTTGGTAGGAGGAGAATCTCAACTTGTTTTTGGGCTGCGAATCGGATCAGAATCAAGCTGTCAGCATTGGCGGGGCCTTGGGGGGCCGCTTGGTTGCTGAGATCATTGATTTGGTCGGCATCAATGCCGACCAACAGAACGGTGACAGGATTTTTTGGAAGTGGTGCCAGCTTGGCGACAACGTTCGTTTTTGGTTCGTTCGTGGCGATTTGATCAGGCTCAGGCCAGATCATTCCAAGGCATGTATTCGCCAACCAAAGACCGCCGAGGGCAGCTCCGAGCCGCAGCAAAGTGCGCCCGGGATATTTCCCTAGCAAGCGTTGAATTTGGTTTATTGAAGATGAGTTGCTGCCTGGTTTTTGGGATGGCATGAACCGTGCTGGGCACAGCGAATCACCAGTCTTGCTCAACGCTTGCAGATTTGCTCGTCAGGCGGCTGATTAGGCCCTCTAATCGAAGGGAGGGAGCCTCCCTCTGAAAAGACAAGTTTTTTGCCTCAAAACACCGATGGCTTTGCCGCAAAACAACGTGGGCTTTGCCGAAAAACAAAGTGGGCTTTGCCCTGGTCGATGTATCTGGCCAGAGGGCCGTTCTAGGGATCTGTTCTTTTGTTTGTAATTTCATTTGCCTGCCTTACTAGGTATTTGCGGCTGATCTGCGCCGATTTGGAACGAGGCCCGACAATTCTGAGGCTTTTGTGATTCTCAAAAAACCTTCCCTGCAATTTTCGCTTCAGTTAGCAAGGTCGCCGATCTCAAAAAATCAATAAAGTCAATGATGATGCCTTCGTATTT
>CATBLW010000244.1 GCA_949486985.1 Prochlorococcus marinus str. MIT 9215 | reverse complement strand
TGCCAAATTGGCCCGAAGTGCTGAAACAACAAAACAACTCCGCTGTTGGCAATCCGATCAACCAATCCCAGCCGGCAAGAACTTAATCATTCCAGGCTCATCGGCAAAAGAAAGTAAGCGGGCCGGCCGAATCACATCAGCCATCGCATTCACCGATCCAAAGGGCGAGATCCCAATCGGCAGCATTGGCCTTGCCCTCGTGCGCCACCAGGCACTCCATGCAGACGAGCTTGTTGTCGCCGAAGACTCCAGCAAGGTGCGCCTAAGCATTCCCCCAGGCTGGATCAGTCCAACAGCAAGCAACTGAACTCTGCACAAGAGAGCATCAAGGCTTTTTGTTCGCCAACAACTGATCGCGTTCCAACAGCCGATCTTGCTCCAAAAGCCCTTCCTTCTCCAATAGCTGATCTTGCTGCAGCAGCCAATCAGCGACAGCCCAGGTTGCCAGACAATCGTCATGGTTGTACTGAAAGATCCAGCGCAAGGCATGGGTGCTACCCCGCAAGCTGGGCCCTGATCCACGCCACTGACGCCACCAAAGCAGAGCCCTCGCGCCATCGACTCCAACTTGACGCCAACGAAAGTTCAACCAAGTAGCAACGGCCTTCAACCCATAACTATTCAGTGGCAAGCGCCAATGACGTCGCACCCGAGCATGCACATCAATCAAGCGCTTGCGCAGAGCTGCCAACTCCTGCTCGCCTGCTCCCTGCCGCTCAGCCATACGCAGCAAGGCTAGAGATTCAGTTTCCCCGTAATCCAACACAGGCCAATCGGGGTAGATGGCCAACTTGCGCTGCAATCGCTGCCAACAACGAGCTTCGCCATGCTCATACAAGACAAGCAAAGGGTGATAGTTCGCCCCCTCCAGATCCCAACTGCCATCTGGCTTGTGCAGCAAGCGCACGAAACCATGCAAGAAATCATCTCGGGCATCGGGGTCCGATTCGATGTCGTAAAGCAACACCCCAGGGGCGTCCGTCAGCTCTGGCAAAGCCAAAACTGAATCCAAACGTTCAAAACGTCCATCCCGCTGCGCACGAGCCTGAGCAACAAGCTCCACAGCCATCTCACCGTGCTGCTCACCGAAATGCTTCAAGCGATTGCCGAGAGCCACAGGATCAGCTTTAGCCAACTGATGCAACCCATCAATTCCAAGCTCCTGCAGCATCTGCCGTCGACGCGCGCCAATACCACTTACCTCACTGAGATGCCCCTCTGCCACAGCTTCGGCATTGCACACGCCACGCCATGAGCAAAGGGTGCACTTGCGACGGTCGGCAGCCAGTGCAGGAGGCTCACTCCGATCCAAATCAGCAGCCAATTTGACCAGCGCATCAGCAAGCTGACGCTGCAAACCACCATGAAAAGCAACGCGTTCGTGTTCTAAGCCCCGAGCCGCTCCAGCAACAGCAAGGCCTTCCGACACAGGCGAAGCCTGAAAAGGTTCCAGCAACAAACCCAGCATCGCCAAGCCCAATCGATGCTCGCGGGTCAGGCGTCGACCATGGCGAGCAATCACAGGCCGATAGGCAAAGGATCCCCATCGGCTACGACCTTTCACCCGCTGCAAAAGTGCCGGATGTGCTTCAAGCAACTGACCCGCAGGGCCAATACCCTTCAAACGCAACCCCACCACACCAGGTTCCCCTTGGCGACAGGCCGCCAAACCTCGTCCGGGCTTGCGGGGCAAGAGAGCAACAAAATTGCGCTGTTGATCATCGAGTTGCAACGTGCGATGAGCTGTCCATAGCCTTTGATCGGCTTCGCCAAAACGATCAAGCCACGCTCTCCGACGACAGCGCAGCCAGCTGCGCAACAACCGATCGGTCAACACATTGGCGGCGAGCAGGGTGGCACCCATCAGCCGACGTTAAGGCTCTTGCCTGCTAGATCCATGTCCAGTTCCACTGCATCGCGTCATCCTGCATGGCCTCGGCCCCACTTCCCCTAACTGCAGCCCCAATCCGCTTCGGCACCGACGGCTGGCGCGGAATATTGGGGGTGGACATCACGATTGAGAGGCTTCTGCCCGTCGCCACGGCTGCGGCCCAGGAGCTGGCCTATCGGGCCCCTGCCAACTTGAACAGTCG
>CATBLW010000243.1 GCA_949486985.1 Prochlorococcus marinus str. MIT 9215 | reverse complement strand
GTTGCAGTTCCATTTTTTGTTTGCGAAGCAATCCGCTGGTTGCGGTTGGGTCTTGATCTGCTCCGATTAGGGGAAGCGTTTTGGGCATTGATAGGGGCTGCTCAAGAACGTTTTCCACGGCTTTCAGGGTGTCCAGTGCCATGGTTCTGCAGGTTGTCCATTTGCCTCCCATCACGCTCACCAAACCGCAATCGAGGGTTTCTACCTCGTGTTCGCGAACCACTCGGCTGCTGTTGACCGATTCATTGGCAGGTTTCAGCAGTGGGCGGCCGCCGGCCCAACAACTTTTGACCACGGGTTGCCCGAGCTCAGGGAACCAGCGTTTGACGTAATCGATCAAATAGTCCTGCTCTTGCTTGGAGGGTGAAAACGCTTTGTTGAGTTCGCAGGGCGTGTCGGTGGTGCCGACAAGCGTGCGGCCAAAAAACGGCAGGATGAACAAAACTCTGCCGTCGTCTGTGGCGGGTAATAGCAGCCCGATTCCCTCCGGACAGAGATTGGCTTCAAGCACCATATGGATGCCGCGGCTGGTGAGCATGCGAGCTGCAACGCTCTGATCAGCCATTTGGCGAATGCTGTCGGCTTGGATTCCGGTGGCATTAATAACGGCAGCAGCTGACCAGCGTTCTTCCAGTCCGTTTGAGTCTCTGCTGATGGCTCCATTGAGGGTTCCATTCTCTTTGCGTTCGAGTGAAACAACTCGGCAGCGGTTGCGCACCACTGCTCCGGCTCTTTCGGCGGTTAGAGCGAGTAAAAGGTTGAGCCTTGCATCGTTGAATTGCCCATCTCCGTAGGCAACCCCACCGTTTGCGGCCTGGCTTAATTGGGGCAGGGCTTTGCGCAGCTGTTTTTTAGAAAGCAAGCGACTGCTGCCAATGCTTCTTTTGCCTGAGAGCGCGTCATAAACTCCCAAACCAATGCGGTAATAGGCCTTCCCGAGGCAGCTTTCGGTTGGCAGGGCAAGTTCGAGGCGATGAGCGAGAAAGGGTGCTTGCTCTAGCCAGTGTCCCCTCTCTAGCAAGGCCTCTCGCACGAGACTGAGTTGAGCCTGATCAAAGGTTTTGAAGGCAAGCTCTAAGTAGCGCACGCCTCCATGCAACATCTTGCTGCTGCGGCAGCTGGTGGCTCCACCGATGTCGCCAGCATCGAGCAGGGCAACGCTCAGGCCTCGTCGCGTTGCTTCATAAGCGACACAGGCACCGCTAGCTCCAGCGCCGATGACCAGTAGGTCAACCTTGTGATCAATCACCCCAGTGCAGGCTCCTCGTTACAGCTTCATCCCAGCGGGATCTCCAGCGTTCGCGTGCTGAAGATTCCAGTTTAGGCATAAACAATTCAGCCCCTTCATGCCTTTGAGGGACAAGCTCGTTAATGTTTTTGATCAGTCCAGACTGCATCCCAGCCATCAGGGCGACGCCTCTTGCCGTGCTTTCCAGGCTGGCGGGACGCCGCACCGTTAGGCCTGTGCTGTTGGCTTGGGCTTGCAGCAGGGGATTGGAGGCAGCAGCGCCGCCATCAACGGCGAGTTCGCCAAGGCTCTGCCCCATAGCTTTTTCGGCCAATGTCACGAGCGTGGCTACCGATAGAGCAATCCCCTCCAAGGCGGCTCTGGCGATGTGGCCTCGGCGGCTGTCGCGAGTCAGGCCCACCAGCAAGCCTCGGGCGCTTGGGTCCCAGTGGGGGGTGCCCCAACCCGTGAAGGCTGGTACCAACATCACACCGGCTGCATCCTCGACTTCTTCTGCCAGGACATTCACCTGTTCGGCGCTCTCAATGATGCCAAGACCATCGCGCAGCCATTGGACAACAGTGCCCGCATTGAACAGGCTTCCCTCGAGGCAGTAGGTGGGAGAGCCATTCTCATCGGTCCAGCCGAGGGTGCTGAGTAGGCCTGCTTTGCAGCGACGGATCTCTTGGCCAGTATTCACAACGAGGAAGGCACCAGTGCCATAGGTGCATTTCGCTTCACCGGGCCTGAGGCATAGCTGACCAAGAGTGGCGGCCTGTTGGTCACCCAGCAAGGCCTGGATCGGTACCCCTGAGAAGGGTTGGCCTGATTGGATCGCTCCGAAGTCACCGCGGCAGGGGACCAATTCCGGCAGGGCGTGTGTCGGCAGGCCGATGATGTCGCAGAAGGGTTCGACCCATTCGCGGCGCTCGAGATCCATCAGCAATGTGCGGCTGGCATTGCTCATGTCGGTGCAGTGACGCTGCCCAGCAGTGAGTTGCCAATGCAACCAGCTGTCCACAGTCCCGAAGCAGATGTCTTGCTCGGCTAAGGCTTGGCTGGCTGCCGATTCATTCAGCAGCAACCAGCGGATTTTGCTGGCACTGAAATAGGGGTCGAGGAGCAAGCCGGTGCGATGTCGCCAATCGCTCTCGAGGCCCTCTTGCTTCCATTGCGCGCACAGGTCGGCGGTTCGTCCGTCTTGCCAGACCAAGGCGGGTCCGCAGGGCTCGCCATTGCTGCGCCGCCAGAGCACAGTGGTTTCGCGTTGGTTGGTGATGCCGCAGCTGATCACCGCTCGGCGTTGTTCTGGGCTGAGCTTTTGCTCCAGGCTTGCCATGGCCTGTCGCTGACTCTCCCAGATGGCCATTGGATCCTGTTGGACCCAGCCGTCGGCGGGATATTGGATCGCCAGTGGTGCTGAGGCTGTGGCAACCATTTGGCCTGCAGCATTAAATACTGCAGCTCTGGAACTACTGGTGCCCTGATCAAGGGCTAGAAGCAGGGGCTGTTCAGCCATGGCTATTTTCTTTCCCCAGTGCTAGCCGTAGGTCTGCAGTCTGCAAAGTGTCATGCAGCAGACAGATGTGTTTTCAAACCCTCCTGAGTGGGTAGCGAAGGCGGTTGTTTATCAGATTTTTCCCGATCGATTCCGCTGTAGTGGCAAGGTAAAAGAGCAGTTGCAACTGGCTTTAAAGCCTTGGGGGAGTGACCCTGCCGAGCAGGGATTTCAGGGCGGAGATCTCTTTGGCGTGATCGAGCAGCTTGATTATCTGCAGGGCTTTGGCATCAGTTGCATCTATCTGACGCCAATTTTTAGTTCAGCAGCCAATCATCGCTATCACGCCTACGACTATTTGCAGGTTGACCCTTTGCTAGGCGGTAACTCGGCATTGGAGGCCTTGATCGAAGCCGTGCATCGGCGGGGGATGCGCATCCTGCTGGATGGTGTGTTTAATCACTGTGGTCGGGGCTTTTGGGCTTTTCATCATTTGCTGGAAAACGGCGAAGCCTCGCCCTATAGCGACTGGTTTGAGGTCAATCACTGGCCGTTGCATCCCTATCCGAGTCGCGGACAGGACTGTGGCTATAGCTGTTGGTGTTCCAATGCGGCGTTGCCGAAGTTCAACCATTCACATCCGCCTGTGCGCGAGTACCTCCTGGCGGTTGGGCGTTATTGGCTTGAGCGGGGCATTGATGGCTGGCGTTTGGATGTGGCCAATGAAGTCCCAACTGATTTTTGGTTGGAGTTTCGCAAGATGGTGAAGGCCGTGAATCCGCAAGCATGGATCGTTGGCGAGATCTGGGGAGATGCCCGCCCTTGGTTGCAAGGGGATCAATTTGATGGGGTGATGAACTACAGGATTGGTTGGAGCAGCCTCTGCTGGTTGGCCGGCAATCGGTTACGGCGAAGCAAGCGCAACCCTGCCTATCCGCTGCAGCCTTTGGGCGGGGAAGGCTTTGTTGATGTGCTTGGCACCACGCTTGGTTGGTATCGGCCGGAGGTGAATCGCAGTCAGCTGAACTTGCTGGATAGCCACGATGTTCCCAGGGCGCTGCACAGCCTTAAAGATGATGTTGGGGCCTTGAAGTTGGCCCTGTTGTTGTTGTTTTTGCAGCCAGGGGCACCATGCGTTTATTACGGAACGGAGGTAGGACTTCATGGAGGCCATGAACCCGGTTGCCGTGAGGGCTTCCCTTGGCAACAGGACTGGCCGCTTGACTTACGCGATTTCATCCATTCATTGGTTGCTCTGCGTCAGCACTGCCCTGAGCTGTGTGAGCAGAGCCTGCAATGGCAAGCGATTGGCAGCGATGGCTTAAGCGGCAGCCGTGCGCAGTTGTCGCCACAAAAGCCTGAGTCAGAAGAATCAATCCAGGTGTGGATCAACCGCAGCCGAAGATCGTGGTTGCCCATCAATACAGGCCTAGATGATCCCCTTTTGATGGTTGGTTCGTTGGAATCCTCTGGCAGAGGCTTGGCACCTCAGTCGGCGGTGGTGTTCAGCAACGAAGGCTGACGATGCGAAGTGAAGGATGCGAAGTGAAGGATGCGTGCTGACGGCTGAAACTGGCTAATCAAGCTGAGGATGCCGTCTGAGCTTCTCGTCTGAGGTTGCTAGTTGAGTTGGTCGCCTAAGCAGCAAGGCTTAGATCGATGCTGCTCTCCAGACAAATCCTTCGCAATCCTGGAAGTGCTTCATAGCGTTGATGCTGTGAAAAGGCTTTTT
>CATBLW010000242.1 GCA_949486985.1 Prochlorococcus marinus str. MIT 9215 | reverse complement strand
GCCGAATTGGTGGTGGCATGGGCCGGATAAAGCTTTGCAGCAGTAAAAACACCTTGACGATGACCACGCTCCAACTCCTTTGCCGCCAGCGCATCCGTCAGGAAAGCCGTCATTAAAGGAGTAAAGGCCAAGCCTTCTGGAATGGCCTCAAGAATCCTGCTTCTGTAGGCCTCTGCCGCCTCCACGCTGGTGATCGGCGGCCTGAGATTGGGCATCACGATGGCGCGACGAAACACTCGCGCCGTGCTCCCCACCACAGCGCGAAGCATGTCTTCATCCCTGAGATGAACGTGCCAATCGTCTGGTTGACGCAATTTGAGTTGAGAGAACGAAGGATCCAAAACCATCAACCACTACTCAGGCGTGAAGATGCCATCAACGTCCTCAAAGCCAAAGCCATTGTGAGCTGGTGCGATGGCCTTGGCCACTCCAAAGCAACGGAGAGTTGAGCGAACCGGTTTGAAATTGGCCACAAAGGCAGAATTGGTTTAATCCGTTCGACTCCAATGCCGCCATTCCTTGAATCGGCTCTGGAAGTCCTGATTGGGATCGGCCTGTTGTTCTTGGGCGGTGATCTGTTTGTCCAGGGCTCGGTAGCCCTTGCACTGATTCTCGGTATTCCTCAGCTGGTCATCGGCCTCACAGTGGTGTCACTGGGAACGAGTGCACCCGAGCTATTTGTGGGCGTGAGCTCAATAATCAGTGGTTCAGACACCCTTGCTGTTAGCAATGTGGTGGGCAGCAATATTTTCAATGTGATGGTGGTGCTCGGTTGTAGCGCCCTGGTTTTACCCCTCAAGGTGGAAAGTCGCTTGGTTCGTAGGGATGTTCCCCTGCTGCTTGCTGTTTCGGCCGCCGTTTGGGGAATGGCCTCAGCCGGCCGTGTCACCTGGCAATCAGGACTGGCCCTCTGGATCGCCCTATTGATCAACTCGATGTGGGAAATCCGCACGGCACGAGAAGAGCCAGAAGGGATGGAAGATGCTGAACCAGAAATCAACAGCCAAGCCGCCAATGGCGGCTGGATAAGGGCCATCCTGCGCTTGGCCGCAGGCATCGTGCTGCTTGGCCTGGGATCGAACCTGCTCGTCAAAGGAGCAACAAGTGCGGCCGTCCTGCTTGGCGTCAGCCAGGTTGTGATCGGTCTGACAATCGTGTCTGCCGGCACCTCCATGCCAGAGCTGATCACCTCATTGGTGGCTGCCATCCGTGGCCGAACAGACCTCGCCATTGGCAACGTTGTGGGCAGCAGCTTGCTGAATCAACTGCTGGTGCTTGGCAGCTGTGCGGTGTTCTCTGGCGGCACGGGGCTTCAAGTCGACAATGTCCTCATCGCCCGCGACATGCCTGTGATGGTGCTCACCACCCTGGCTTGTGTACCAATTTTCTGGACCAAAGGTCGAATCAGCCGCCTGGAAGGCGGCATCCTCTTGGGGCTCTATGTGTTTTATGTCATCGATCAGGTGCTGCCGCACACCTTGCCGAACTGGCAAGACGAGTTCCGCCTGTTCATGCTTTGCCTTGTGCTGCCGGCTGTCATGGTGACCTTTGCCATTCAATCTGCTCGCTACTGGCGCCATCTACGCCGAAAGAAACTGGAACAACAGAGCTGAGCGAAAACCTTCTCCAGCGCAACTCAACTCAAACCGGAGCCACTCAAGACAGCGAACTCAAGACAGAGGGAACTCAAGTCAGCGAACTCAAGTCAGGGATACAGCCAGATTCAGGCCTATTAGCAGGCATAGCCGCTCCCGAGATGAGCTTGGGAGCGGCAAGGGATTTCTTTAGGACTGCATTGGGATCGTCTTTAAAAAGTCTTTAAAACAGACCGCAAAACAACCTGGCAAGCGCAGCCTAAAGAGAGGCAAAGCACAAAGCGCCAGCCACGAGGCGAAACGCAGCGAGCATTCTTGTATCTCAATAATGCAATACTAGTAAAAGACTTCGTCAACAACCGCCGCTTGTCGATGCTCGAGCTGCTTCCAAGCCTCAACGACCACAACCTGCCTTGGATGGACACGATTCATCCAATCGTTGTCCACTTCGTCATCGCGATGGCGCTGATCTCTGTCTTATTTGACTGGATTGGCGTGTTCACAAAACGCAGCTCCCTTTTTGAAGTGAGCTTTTGGAACCTTTTGGTGGCAACAATGGCGATCTTTATCGCCATCATTTTTGGCCAGGTGGAAGCAGGACTCGCCAACCCCTATGGGGCATCTCGCGACATCCTCAATTACCACAGCACAATCGGCTGGTCTCTTGCTGGCGTCTTGGCCGTTCTAACCAGTTGGCGCTACGTCGCTCGTCAGAAGGACCCCAACATCTTGCCGAAAGGATTCCTAATTCTTGATGGAATACTTGCTGCTCTGGTGTTTACCCAGGTTTATCTCGGCAACAAATTGATCTGGGTCTATGGCCTTCACACTGTGAAGGTTGTCGAAGCCATCCGAGCAGGCACGTTGTCATGACGAATTCCTTCCTCGATGGCATTGAGCAACTGCTGAACCAAACAACACATCATTTTTTATTATCAACATCTAATTTTCAGATTGAAGAGCTATCGGGTTCACTTGGTGCCAATAATCTGCCCTATAGCCTACCCATACATCCCAACCTTGTTCACTTCACGATTGGGCTCTTTGCTATCGGAATTGCCTTTGACTTTGCCGGTGCATTATATCCATTAGAAAAAAGAATCTTTCGCTTCCTCGCCTTACCTGTAACTCGCCTTGGCTTTCACGATGTTGGCTGGTACAACTTGCTTGCTTGCAGCGTAATTACATTTTTAACAGTTGCAGCGGGCATGTATGAAATGTTACTAGCCGTTCCGATTCGCGGGGTCAAGAGCAGCATTGGACTTGGCCCAATGAGCACAATGATTTGGCATGCCATGGGAGGGATTGCTCTCCTAATGATTATCGTTGCCATGACAGTTTGGAGAGGATTCCAACGATTCGCATGGCGCCGTGATCTGGGCAGGCAAGTTAGCTGGGCCTACCTATTTTCAGGAGTCGTTATTCTATTAATACTGGGATTTCATGGAACGCTAGGAGCAGAACTCGCGGCAGAGTTTGGCGTCCATGTAACGGCAGACCAACTCCTTGCCGCCGGAGCCGATCTCAACGAGGTGTTGCCATGATGCCAACATCAACTGAAAACCAGGGGATTAATTATGGCGCCATTTTGGTTATCTCAATTGCAGTAGGTGTTGACATCTTTTTCAGTGTGCTAATGGCACATTGGTCTTACAGCTGGTTCCCTGTACAAGCATCCTCAGCAGCTCCATATGTTGACAGCTTATTCAGCCTTGAGACAGGAATTGGAACATTCATTTTCCTTGGCTGCACAGGGGTAATGGCCTGGGTCATACTCTTCAATAGAGCTCCTAAATACGACGAAGTGAATGGAGATCCAATCGAAGGAAATATAAAGCTAGAGATTGTGTGGACAGTGATTCCTTTGTTATTGGTGTTGGCTATTGCTGCCTACTCGATCAACGTCAACAATACGCTTTCAACTCTTGGTCCCAAGCAAAAGTATCGAGTAGGCGACAACCCTGCAGCCCTTGTTTCGATGGATCCAAAAAGCACAGTTGGTCCAATCGAAGTAATCGCAAGGCAATGGAGCTGGGAGTTCGTCTACCCAGATGGTGTGCGTAGTTCTGAATTGCATCTACCTGTCGATCAACGTGTCAACTTCAGATTGATTTCTGAGGATGTATTGCACAGTTTCTATGTTCCTGCATTCAGGCTGAAGCAAGACATTGTTCCTGGCAGCGTGATCTCCTACAGCCTTACTCCCACCAGAGAGGGACGCTACCGACTACGCGATGCCATGTTCAGTGGAGCCTATTTCTCCCAGAATCAAACAGATGTAATCGTTGAGTCTGAGAAGTCTTTTGCTGATTGGTTAGATCTTTCAGCGAAACAACCACTTCAACCTGGCCTCGATCCAAGTCAGCCTTTATATCAACGTCGCCTCGCAAAAGGTGATAAAGGCTGGGCGACCGTCCCCCCCTCACCACCGCCTTTGGTCAATGACCCTGGTAATCCATCCGCTCCCCACGAAGCCTGATCAACATGTCAATTAGCAATTACGACGCTCGTATTCTCAAAGCACCACATCCAGTTCCTGGTGCACCAGACAACTGGAAGCGCTTTTTCAGTTTCAACACTGATGCGAAAGTCATTGGGATTCAATACATCGTCACATCGCTTTTCTTCCTACTCGTAGGAGGCCTACTAGCCATGGTCATCCGTGGTGAACTAATCACACCACCGGCTGATCTTGTAGACCCAACGGTCTACAACGGCCTCTACACGATGCACGGAACAGTGATGCTATTTCTGTTCCTCTTCCCGATTCTGAACGGATTTAACAACCTGTTAATTCCAACCATGATTGGGGCTCCAGACATGGCATTTCCAAAGCTAAATGCTGCGGCATTTTGGCTCGTGCCTGTTTTCGCAATCGTGTTGATGGCGAGCTTCTTTGTGCCTGGAGGCCCGGCATCATCAGGTTGGTGGTCGTACCCACCAATGAGTCTTCAAAACCCATTAGGGCGTTTCTTCAATGGCGAAATGCTCTGGATTACAGCCGTTGCACTATCAGGTATTTCATCAATCTTCGGAGCGATTAACTTCGTCACCACGATCATTCGCATGCGTGCTCCTGGCATGGGATTCTTTCGCATGCCAATTTTCATCTGGACGGCCTGGGCCGCACAAACCATCCAATTACTTGGCCTGCCAGCGCTAACGGGCGGGGCCATCATGTTGCTCTTTGACCTCAGCTTTGGCACGACGTTCTTTCGCCCAGAAGGCGGCGGAGATCCTGTGCTCTTCCAACACTTCTTCTGGTTCTATTCCCACCCAGCTGTGTATGTATTGATTCTACCAATATTCGGGATTTTCTCTGAGTTATTCCCCGTGTACGCCCGCAAGCCACTGTTTGGCTACAAAGTTGTAGCTCTTGCATCATTCGGAATCACTGTATTGAGCCTGATCGTATGGGTTCACCACATGTTCTATTCCGGCACACCTCAATGGATGCGAAATGTATTCATGCTGACAACGATGTTGATTGCTGTGCCAACAGGAATCAAAGTTTTTGCCTGGATTGCAACACTATGGAGAGGAAAAATCCGGCTTACAACTCCGATGCTCTTTTGCTTGGGAGGCCTATTTAATTTTATCTTTGCAGGCATCACAGGTGTGATGTTGGCGACAGTACCCATCGACGTTCATGTCGGCAATACTTACTTTGTAGTCGCACACTTTCATTACGTAATTTTTAATACCATTGGCTTTGGCGTTTTCGCAGGCATCTACCACTGGTTCCCTAAATTTACTGGTCGTATGTATTACGAGGGTCTAGGAAAAATCCATTTTGTGCTGACATTTATAGGTGCCACTCTCAACTTCCTACCATTGCACTGGGCTGGCCTGCTTGGGATGCCAAGACGCGTTGCCTCCTATGACCCAGAATTCGCTATCTGGAATGTAATCGCAAGTCTTGGGGCCTTCATTTTAGGAGTCGCATCGATACCCTTCATCCTCAACATGATTAGCTCATGGGCTCGTGGTCCTAAAGCACCTCCAAATCCATGGAAAGCCATTGGCCTGGAATGGCTACTCCCCTCTCCACCACCAGCGGAGAACTTTGAGGATGATATACCAACCGTGATCAATGGCCCCTATGGATATGGATTAGGCAAGCCACTTGTAGACGACGAAGAGTTTTACATCCGTCGCGCTAATGAGGCCTAGATCATGACCACAAGTAACTCAGAAGTTACGCTCAAACATACTCCAGGCCACATCAAACATGATGGCCACAACCTCACAGGCTTCATCATCTTTCTCTGCTCAGAAAGCATTATCTTCTTAGCATTCTTTGCCGCCTATATTGTTCTCAAGCTCACCTCACCAGAATGGTTACCAGAAGGCGTTAATGGGCTTTCAATCAGGATGCCATTGATCAACACTGTTGTGTTGGTGAGCTCAAGCTTTGTTGCCTATCTTGCAGAGCGCTACCTACACAAGCGCAACCTCTGGGGCTTCCGAACTGTCTGGCTACTAACAATGGCGATGGGTAGTTACTTTGTCTATGGACAATATGTTGAATGGTCAGAATTAGCCTTCGGTCTCAATAGCGGTGTTTTTGGGGGCACATTTTATTTACTAACTGGTTTTCACGGGCTTCATGTGATCACAGGAATCGCATTGATGGCATTAATGCTTTTCAGATCATTCCTGCCAGGAAACTATGAGAAGGGAGAGGCTGGGGTTATATCCGTGAGTTTGTTTTGGCACTTCGTTGATGTGATCTGGATCATCCTCTTCGTGCTCATTTACATCTGGCAATAGCCGATCTCCAAGCCCCATCAGGACACCCTCTTCACCAAGCCCATGATCATCGACGATTGCCACTACGACATCATCGTCATCGGCAGTGGAGCCGGTGGTGGAACCCTCGCTGCAGCTCTTAGTCGGCAAGGAAAATCAGTTCTATTGCTCGAGCGCGGCGGCGCCATGGCCATAGAAGATCAAAATGTTGCTGATGCAGATCTATTTAGGAAAGATCGTTATCACCCCCGCGACGAACGTTGGTTTGGTCCTGATGGGGATCCAATTGCACCACAAACCACCTATGCCCTAGGCGGCAACACCAAGATCTGGGGCGCAGTTCTGCAGCGCATGCGGGAGAAAGACTTCTCAGAACTAGCTGCGCAAGAAGGGGTCTCGCCTGCCTGGCCTTTTGATTATGGCGAACTGGCCCCTTATTACACAGCTGCCGAAAGCCTGTTCAGGGTTCATGGCAAAGCCGGTGTCGATCCAACAGAACCCAACCGCAGCAACGGATTCGAACATCATCCAAAAGCATTGGAACCTTTCCTTGAACCACTCCGAGCCGGTTTGCAACGACAAGGTTGCAAGCCATATGACTTGCCACTGAGTTGGTCAGAAGACCCAATCGATCCCAGTGGTGATGCCCAATTGTTTGGTCTAGACAAAGGGGATGCCTCAAATCTTGTGATTCGTGATCAGGCAAAAGTACTTCGCTTGCATGTCAATCCCAGTGGCCATGAAGTCAAAGGAGTGGAAGCAGAAGTCGCTGGTGAGGCCTGGCTTTTCTCCAGTGATGTTGTTGTTCTAGCAGCAGGAGCAATCAACACTCCAGCCATTCTTTTGCGCTCAAGCTCCGACCAACATCCAAGCGGTCTTGCCAATGGTTCTGATCAAGTTGGACGCAACTTGATGAACCTGCAACTTACATCTATTCTCCAACTAGCGACACAACTAAGTAGTGGCCGTTATGCACGATCACTAGGTATCAATGATTATTACTGGGGCGACAAAAATGTAAGTTTTTCTCTTGGCCATATTCAATCTGCTGGCGGCGTATTGCAAGACACTCTTTTTGCAGAATCTCCGCCTGTACTTTCTTTAATCAGCAAGCTAATGCCAAACTTTGGTTTAGAGCAACTAGCAGCTCGATCAGTAGCTTGGTGGGCGATGACCGAGGTTTTACCAGAGCCAGACAACAAGGTTATCCTGCAAAACAACCAAATTCATATCAACTATCTACATAACAACCGAGAAGCCCATGATCGACTTGTTTACCGCTGGCTGGACACGATCAAATCAGTAGAAGCCGATCCACTCACTAAAGTCGTTCGCTCTGCGCCAATCTATCCAAGGGGAGAAGCACCAATCAGCATTGTTGGCTTTGCTTGTGGAACCTGCCGCATGGGAGATCAACAATCCAGTTCAGTTGTTGATCCCAATGGCAAGTGTCATGAATTGGACAACCTCTATATCGCCGATACAAGCGTTTTTCCTAGCTGCCCAAGCATTGGGCCAGGTCTTACAACAATCGCTTTAGCCCTTCGCATGGCCAATACTTTAGACAAGGCGATGTAAGTATCCTGGCAACTAGAAAGTCCATACAACCAGCAAACTGCAAATACTCAGACGCGATTAATCAATAGCTTTTACAAAAAACCTATCCAAAACCCGCTACTAAAAGCAGCCCCAAAGAGAACTAGCCTCAAGATACTTTTACAAAGCAAAGCAAGCTGAATAGATAGGATCACCAACTCACTTACAACCAATTAAACTCTTGAGGCCTATCAATAAATTCAGGCAATCAACAACTCAATTTCAATCAACTTCATTGCTCAAGGCATGGTTACAAATTCCTCAGAAACGGTTGGATGTAACGCCATTGTGCGATCAAAGTCAGCTTTTGTCGCACCCATCCCTACAGCAATTGCAGCCATTTGAATAATTTCCGCTGCATGCTCTCCGACCATATGGCAGCCAATAACTTTGTCAGTATTGATTTCAACGACTAACTTAAGCAAACACCTCGGGCCTCGTTTCGGTAGTGCTTGTGCCATAGAGCGAAAACGAGCCCTATACACTTTGATCTGGTTCTCCCCATAACGCTCAACCGCCTGCTCTTCATTAAGACCAACAGTCGCCAATTCAGGCTG
>CATBLW010000241.1 GCA_949486985.1 Prochlorococcus marinus str. MIT 9215 | reverse complement strand
TTGGCATGGATGCTTACGAAGGCGGTGGCACCCATGCGATTGGCGATCGCCACCCTTGGAGGTAGATCCACATCCACCTCTGCGGTGCGTGTCATCACGACATTCACCCCACGGGCTTCAAGTAATTGGGCCACCTGAAGGGAAATATCTAGAACAACATCGGTTTCCCTAAGACCTCGAATCCCGATCGCTCCTGGATCGGGGCCTCCATGGCCTGGATCAATCACAACCCGATAGCGACCTTGTGGAACTTTTGGCAGCCCAGAGGCATCAATAGGGGTTCTGGTGGGAGTAATGCGTACTCCAGGATTCCAGTGGCTTGATGCCGATAGATCACCTTCGCCAATTCGACGCAATCCTCGAGTTGGTAGTCCTTCAAAACTGAGTTTCCACCGATCTGGCGATGTCCCAATCAACTTGAGTTGTTGAGGATCAAGATCCACAGATGGGGCGAATTCAATCACCAACCGGGTTGATCCTGGTTTGGGTTTACCAAGCCGAATCGCTCGCACTGGACCGCTACCAGGCAGGCTGCGAGTGCGTCTTAGTTCGCCAGGAAAGTCAATCCATACCCTTGCACCTTTGCCTCGCTCTGGAGGCTGAAAGAAGGCTTCCAGGCGTGCTCCTCTAGAGGTGCGCAGTTGCAACACACCATCACGTCCAAGCGCCCATGCTGCTAAGGCACTAGCGGCTTGAGCTGGCAGTGCAGCCAGCATGAGAGGCAGTTGCAGAGCGCCGACCATCAACAAAGCAAGGCGGCGTGATGGTGCCGAAGGCATTGACTCAGAACATCTCTGGATGTCGGTGTTTGAGGCTTGGCATCTGAGCGCGGGTGCGCTCGACATGGGAGTTATCTATGGGTGCAATGGCCGCACCCTGAAGCACCCCTGCATCGGCTAAAACCGTTCCCCATGGATCAATCACCATGGCGTGACCATGACTTTGTCGACGGCCGTAATGCAGTCCTGTTTGGGCAGGCGCAATCACATAGGCAGTGTTCTCAATAGCTCGCGCCTGAAGCAACACTTGCCAGTGGTCTTTACCCGTGAAAGCCGTAAAGGCGGCAGGAATCATCAACAATTCGGCGCCAGCGCCGACGAGGTGACGGTAGAGCTCAGGGAAGCGCACGTCGTAGCAGATGGATAGCCCCACCCGACAGAGTCCTGGTACATCCACCACTGGTGGGAGGTCCTGACCTGGGGTACTGGTGTCGGACTCCTGATAGGTATTGCCATCGGGAAGATCCACATCGAAGAGGTGGATCTTGTCGTAGCGAGCCAGAAGTTGGCCGTCTCGACCAATCAGTTCTGCACGATTGAATGTGTGTTGCCCATCACCGCTAGGCACGGGGTAACCACCACCCAGCAGCACCACCTGATAGCGCCTGGCCATGGTGACCAGGAAATTGCTGCATTGCTCAGCGAGTTGTGAAGATAATTCCAGCCGTTGCAAGTCATCACCCATGAAGGCGAAGTTCTCTGGCAGACCAATCAGCTCAGCACCTCGTCGTGCGGCTAATTCAATCTGCTCTTCTGCAACAGAGAAATTGACCTCTGGCTCCGAGGTGCTTGTGAGCTGCAAAGCGGCCGCCAAGAAGTCGGACACATGGTTCAAACAGAGACCCGCATTTTAGATCCCACCGGTTACATCCAACGGGATTGGATCTGATTTGCTCAGATCTGACTAGATCAGTCAACGCCTCGCAGTACCCCGGGTTCAACTTGGCCTGGAACCACGGAAAGTTGATCCAGCCCTGCACAACACTGGAAGTCAGCATCGTGGTCTCCAAGGCCAATTAAGCGTTGGCCGTGACTCGCTTGTCTCAAACAGGCTTCTGGATCATGTTTCCATTGTTCCCAAAGGGCTATGGCAGCGACGAGTTCATCGTTGATCAGCTTGGTTTTTGCAGATGAACCTTCTTGTAAAACAACAGCAAGAGCACCAGCGGCAAGGGAATCCTCAAGTGAATAGGTTCCTTCCCAGCCACTGCCAACAATCCAGAGGCTCTCTGGCTGAAGTTGAAGCAATTCTTGGGCGACAGCTTGGCGATTGGGCAAGGCCATGGTGTAGAGCCGATTGACATCCCTTACCCGTTGCAAAGAGCGTGTGCCATTTGTGGTGCTCATAAACAAGCGTTTGCCAGCTACGCGTTCAGGCTTGACAGCAACAGGGGAATTGCCAAGGTCAAACCCTTCAATTTTTTGTCCACCACGTTCACCAAGAAGCAGCCGGGAGGATTCGGGCCATTGGCTTGCGCTCGTCCTGAGGTCATCAAGATCAGCAAACGTTTGAATCGCTTCCGCACCGTTGTGCAAGGCCCAAGCAATCGTTGTA
>CATBLW010000240.1 GCA_949486985.1 Prochlorococcus marinus str. MIT 9215 | reverse complement strand
TGTTTCTGGTCGATGTCGCCAAAGGAACGACAGCCGTGGTGTTGGCAAGAAGTCTTCAGCTCGGTGATGAGTGGCAAGTTTTGGCAGGTCTCGCCGCACTGGCTGGCCACATTTGGCCTCTCTGGCTTGGCTGGAAAGGCGGCAAGGCTGTCGCGACAGGTCTGGGCATGCTGCTCGGCCTTTCATGGCCAGTAGGGCTGGCCTGCTTTGGTGTCTTCGTCACCGTGATCAGCTTCAGCCGAATCGTTTCATTGGCCAGCGTGAGCGCAGCCATCAGCCTGCCGCTACTCATGCTCTGGAGCTTTGTGGGCAGCAGCTTCCGACCGGCCTACCTCGTCTTAGCCCTGATCGCGATGGTCTTGGTGGTGTGGCGTCATCGCAGCAATCTGAAGCGCCTACTGGCAGGCAGTGAACCCAAGCTTGGTCAACCCCGCTGAAGTCATTCCAACTCCTGGCAACAACGCCGAAAAGCCTCGGCTGGATCCGAGGCCTTGGTGATTGGTCGACCGATAACCAAACGTGAGGCCCCTGCAGCAATCGCCGCAGCCGGAGTCATCACCCTGGCTTGATCTTGCAAATCAGCCCCCTGCGGGCGGATCCCAGGAGTCACAAGCTCAAAAGGCCATGGATGACGCTGTCTTAAATGACTCACTTCTCTCGACGAACAAACGCAACCACCTAACCCTGCGGCCATCGCCAAGCCAGCCAAAGACTCCACCCGCTGATCAATGGACTGCTGGATCGTTAATTCATCAGCCAGACGCTTGTCATCCCAGCTGGTCAAGACAGTGACAGCCAACAAGGTTGGCGCGGGGAACCCCTCCAATGACGCCGCCTCAGTGGCTGCAGTCTGTGCAGCCTCAAGAGCCTTCAGACCAGCACAAGCATGCACAGTGATCAATTCAGCGCCAAGGCTTGCCGCCCGATGACAAGCACCGGCCATCGTGGCGGGGATGTCGTGAAACTTGAGGTCCAGAAAAATCCGTAACCCCTGCTCCCGCAACGCAACCAACACATCAGGGCCAGCAGCAACAAACAATTCAAGCCCCACCTTCACCCAACGCAATCCTGGCAACTGGGCACAGAGAGCTAACGCTTCAGAACGCTGCATGCCGTCAAGGGCAACGATCAGTTGATCAGCAGGGCTTCGCGGCACTGTCTCCTTCGTCATCATCCCAATATTGTTCGGTCGAGAACTCAAGGTTTCAAACGCCGGAAGGTCTTCTTGCCCAATTGCAACACCTTGCCACTCAACAGTGCAGCAGCCGAAAACTCAAGATTTGGATCAACAATTTTCTCGCCATCGAGGCGCACAGCTCCCCCCTTGATCTGACGCCGAGCCTCGCTACTGCTGGCACACAGCCCAATCGCACTCAGCAGATAAAAGGCCTTGGCCGGAAAGTTCACAGCAGCAAGAGACGCTTCTGGAACCTCTGCCGCGGCATCCTGAGAGCCACCCACCAGAGTTGCCGCATCACTCTGGGCAGCAACAGCCGCGTCCATGCCATGTCGACTGGCTGTGACCGCTAGAGCCATGGCCTTCTGACGTTCACGGGGATTGGAGGGCAAAGCCTTCAGGTCAAGGTCCGTCAGCAAGGTGAGGTAACTGTTCACCAGATCATCAGGAATCTTCTCCAACTTGGAGTAAGTGGACAGTGGGTCTTCATTAAGGCCAACCGTATTGCCAAGGCTTTTGCTCATCTTCTGAACCCCATCCAGGCCAACCAAGATCGGCATCAGCAACCCAAACTGAGGCCGCTGTTTGAAATGCCGCTGCAAGTCACGCCCCATCGCGACATTAAATTTCTGATCAGTGCCGCCAAGTTCAACGTCAGACTCCACGGCTACCGAGTCATATCCCTGCAAAAGCGGATAAAGGAACTCATGCAAAGCAATTGGAGTCCCGGAGCCATAGCGATTACCAAAATCCTCCTTGGCGAGCATTTGTCCCACTGTTGCGGTGCCAAGCAGACCAATCACCTGGGGCAAATCCAAACCCTCTAACCACTCGCTATTTCGACGCACCTCCAACCGACCAGGGGTGCTGAAATCCAACAAAGTTCTTTCCGCTGGTTGTCCCTGCCCCAGCTGGGCAAGGTAGTTAGTGGCATTGGCTTCAACCTGTTCAGCCGTCAGCTGAACCCTGGTCGTGCTCTTCCCCGTTGGATCGCCGATACGAGCGGTGAAGTCACCGATGATCAGGACAGCCGTGTGACCAGCATCCTGAAACGCTCTGAGCTTGCGGAACAGGATGCTATGGCCCAGGTGAATATCACTTCCGGTGGGATCAATACCTAGCTTGATTCGCAGTGGTCGTTTCTGCTGCTCCGACTCCACCAATCGAGCCGACAGATCCTGATCAGCATCTCCCTCACTGGCGGCAGGGAACAGATCAACCATGCCCCTGGTTAACCAGGCCGGTAGGGCAATGGGCTTCTCCGGCATGGGCTGATGGTCGCGAACTGAGCGGATCGTACGGGCCTCAGGGCTGAACTTCAGCCAGGCTCCTGTTCCAACTGACTTTTCATACGGTCAAGAGTCTTCTGCATCTGTTCAAACATCTGATCAGGTGTCATCCCAAACTGACTCAACTGGGTCCGCAGCTGCTCAACCGTCAACTTGGCCTGAAAATCTTCGGACAGCTCAAATCGCTTCATGAACACCCGGTAACGCTCCATCAACGCTTCCATGGTGTCGATGTACATCTTCTTGCCTTCTCGATCGAATTTGCCGTATTCAGATCCCAGCTCCATGAGCTGTTGATAGTCAGTGAATAACCGCTTGGCCTCCTCCTGAACAATCTCGGATTCGAAAAAGGCCATGAACTCCCTGACTGGCTCCGTTTAATTCTGCAAAATTCTGTGCGTTTGCAACAGTGAGGATCAACGTAATGTTCATCTTCAACCTTTTGTACCACTGAAATTCCCTGGCTGCCCCCTGTGGATATCACGCCCCAGATCAATTCTCTACAGAACAGGAGTCAACAAATCCACTCCGTTCTGAGTCGCAGTCGCACGGTTGTCGCCAGTGCAGACCGACTTCTGATCACCAGTTGGGTTGGATGGTTTGAGTCATTAGGGCCCCTTGTTGGTGCCGCCACCAGTGAGAACGAAACCCTGGCTTGCCTGGAAAGCAGTGAGGCTGATCTACTGATCTGCACCGACCTTCTGGAGGGTGGCAGCGGACCGAGCCTGGTTCGCAACGCCAAACAATTACACCCCAAACTCAAAGCGCTGATGCTGGTTCAACGGCCCGTTTTGAGAACCCTGTTGGATGCCATCGACGCCCATTGCGATGGCATTTGTGCCTATGAAATCGCTGGTAGCGGTTCGCTATTGGCAGCACTCAATGCCATCGAAAGCGATGGTGCCTATCTCGACAGAGTTATTGCAGGCGTGTTGCGCCATGGCCGTCTAGGGAGTGGCCAAAAAGAGAAAACTTTGGACAGCCTCAGCCTGCGTGAAGGCGATGTACTCCGAGGCCTTTGCAAGGGCATGAGCAACCAAGAGATTGCCGATGAGCTCTACCTATCCATCGACACCGTGAAAAGTCATGTGCGCAGTTTGCTGCAGAAGCTGCCAGCGCGAGACCGCAC
>CATBLW010000239.1 GCA_949486985.1 Prochlorococcus marinus str. MIT 9215 | reverse complement strand
GAGCTGTAGACCTCTAAAGGATTTGAATGCTTGTGAACCGGTCGAACTGAAAACCATAGTTCACCAGTCTCGCCTAAGTCTTACTTATAGTCTATGAACATGTCTCACTATAGACCAATAATACCAGAAATCTTTATTCGGTTTTTGCGTCTTCAATCCGTTTAGAAATTGAAGAGACAAGCTTGCAAAGTTGGCCATTGGATTAATTGAACTGATGACGTTGAGCCGACTCAATCAATTAGCAATAGATGCATTGATACCCATTGATCACTGGCTTGAAACCCAGGCAACATGCTTCTCGACGATCCAACATGAGTCTCATCAATAGTCTTACTGATAGCCTTACCTGAGACTATCTAGACACAGGGGTTTTGGTCTTTGACTGCCAACTTATGAGCGAGATGGTCCATTGAGGCGTTTGCGACTCATTCTGTTATGGCTGACTGCTTAGAAACAAAAGCTGCTTAATTGAATATCGCAAAAAGGGCTATTCCCTAATTGCATTGCTCGGATTAAAAATAAAAGAAGGTCAATACGTGTTGAACAGGTTCTGAACAAGGGGTTATTCAGATAACGACGAAAGCATCAGATCAATTCTCTGTCGACCCAGCCTGGTCTCAATATGGGTCCAGGCAGGAGTCTTTTCTGAGACGAATGAGGCTAGGCCGGTGTGCTCATGCCTTGAATCAGAAAGTCAAAGTAAGGCGTTGCTAAAGCGACTTGATCATCTGAGAGCAAGGCAAGTGACGAGTCCTTCATGACCCTCATCGCTTCAACCATGCCAACCATCGGCACGCCAAGGCTGTTATACATCTCACGTGCACCAATGAGGCCAATTTCTTGAATCATCTCGGTGCTTCCAGCAAGTACGCCATAGGTCACCAAGCGTAGATACCAGCTGTAGTCCCTTAGGCACTGGGCTCGCTGCCGTTGACCATAGGCGTTTCCACCAACAGCAACATATTCAGGCTTTCTTGCAAAAAGCTCACGGGATGAGGCGCTGATGATTTGCTTTTCGCTATCGGTGAGAATCTTGACGACAGCTAATCGAATTGCTCCTTGCCCCAGGTACTCAACCATGGAACGCAATTCGCCAGTGCTGGGATAGCGAAGATCCGCATCGGCCTGGTGTATCAGATCCCGGACAACGCTCATGTTGCTTAGCAGTCTCAGTCTATTTAAAGTTTAGTGCTCATATGCCCTCAACTCGCTCTTCCTTGCTGTGGTGTTACGCCTTTGCAATGGCTGACACCTCCCATCGGTCATGAATAGGAAGCAGAGATCACCTCATGAGCAGCAACAGCCCTGTCCTGGACAGGTTGTTGAGGTAACAGGCACCGATCTAAATCGTCATGGTCATGGTTTGGCTCGCTGGAATGGATGGGTTCTTATCGTCCCTGACTTGCTGCCAGGAGAACGAGCGCAAGTACAGATACAGCAAAAATGGCGATCGCAATGGTTGGCGCGCAATGTTCAAACCCTTCAAACCGTTCCTGGTCGCCGAGATCCACCTTGCTCCCAAGCGAAGGACTGCGGCGGCTGCTCATTGCAACATCTTGGTGACGACGACCAGGTCTCGTTAAAACAAAGCCAATTAACCGAAACGTTCAAGCGACTCGCCAAAATCAAGCACCCCCTTAAACCCCTACTTGCTTCAACTGAACGCAGTCTGGGTTACCGCAACAGAGCACTTATCCCTTTGCGTCGGCATGAAAATGGCGAACTGCAGATGGGTTACTACAAAAGAGGCAGCCATAAAATCGTCGATATCGATAAATGCCCTGTATTGGATCAGCGCCTAGAAAAATATTTGTTGCCTTTAAAGAATGATATCGAGGCTCAGCAATGGCCAGCTGATTCAGACCTGATCAGCGGCGATGGTTTACGGCACCTGGGATTACGTATAGGCCAAAATACTGGTCAGGTACTGATCACACTGGTGAGCAGTGTTCATAAACTTGAAGGCTTGATTCAGCAGGCTCAAACATGGTGCAACCGTTGGCCTGAGGTTGTTGGTGTCACGATTAACATTCAACCAGCAAAAAACAATCTTGTTCTTGGTGATAAAACACGTTTACTAGCTGGTCAACAGGAAATAGAAGAATACTTCTGTGGCCTTAGACTTATGTTGTCAACAACAACATTCTTCCAGGTCAACACAATACAGGCTCAAAAGATAGTGACGATGCTTTGTCAATGGCTATCTCGTAATAATGCGGTTAATGTTATCGACGCCTATTGCGGTATTGGCACCATATCGCTACCTTTGGTAGCAGCAGGAGCATCGGTCGTTGGCTTGGAGATTCATGAAAATTCTATTCAGCAAGCAAAAAGAAATGCCTCAATCAATAACTTATTGAATTCTAATTTCATTTCAGGTGATGTTGGCGCAAATCTTGAATCCCAATTGCCTCATTGCGATGCACTCATTGTAGACCCACCAAGAAAAGGCTTGAATCAGAATGTGATAGAGAATATATTAAATAATCCACCTAGACTCGTGGGTTACCTGAGTTGCGATCCAACTACATTGGCGAGAGATCTCAACTATTTACTTAGCCCTGGTGGGGTATACGAAATCGAGGAATTGCAACCCATTGATTTCTTCCCACAAACCACTCATGTCGAGTGCTTGGCTCTACTAAGAAGAGTTAACTCCTGAGTTCGGCTGAGAATTGCTTGACCAGAGCTTGGCGTACTTTCTCATGAACTGGCTGTACTTGCTCATCAGTCAGTGTGCTGTCTTTAGCTCGATAACGCAATCTAAATGCTTGACTGCAACGATCATTTTCCAACTGCCCTCCTTCAAAGCGATCAATTAGTTCAACATGCTCGAGAAGAGGCTTTCCAGCCTTACGTATTGAATTGATCAGGTTGCTGGATGCACAATCTTTTGAAACAACAACTGCAAGGTCTCTCTCCATAGAAGGAACAGTCGGAAATGATTGATAAGCAACTGTCCAACGATTTGAGCGTGTTGCTGCCTGAAGGAGTATCGCTAAATCGAGTGAATAAATATACGTAGATTCAGGAAGATCATATTTGTCTGAAAGAGAAGGGTGGAGTTGTCCAAACTTTCCGACAGGCTTTCCTTCGACCCATAATGATGCGGCTCGACCTGGATGAAGATTTTGATCATCATGTAATGGCTTATCGACAATATTTAATTTCAGCCCAAGCAAGGCTTGCGCAAGTTGTCCCCGAGCCTGAAAATAATTCAGTGGCATAGGTTTGCCATTATTGGTCCAGCATTCAAGACGTCTTTCTGCACAGATTGCGCCTCCGAGTAGAGAGGTTTGGTTGATTCCATCCGTCGTACTTGTGTACACATTTCCTAACTCGAATAACCAACAACCAGGCTGGGATGACTTGAGATTGCGTTGACAAACTCTCAGGTGTTCCTCCCAGAGATTCGTGCGCAAATGACTGGTTTCAGCCAACAATGGATTGCTAATGGCGATCCGTTCGGGATCTGCAGCATCAGCTCCCACAAGAGAAAGCGTGGTGACTTCCTGAAAGCCAGCTCCGCAAAGTAGTTTGCGCAGGATGCGCTCTGCTTTTTGTGTGGGTGTCAACTCGCCGGGGGCAAGTGGGTCTGGCAGGTGTGCCTGGAAACGGTCAAATCCAACCAAACGGGCGACTTCCTCAATCAGATCCACCTCTCGCAATAGATCTTTGCGTCGTGAGGGAGGTACTTCTACTGACCAACCTGTGTCATTGGTAGAGAGGACACAGCCAAGCGCCGTTAAAGCATCTTGAATCGTCTCATCATCAAGATCATTCTGACAAAGATCGCTTGAAATCGAACTAAGAAGATCTCCTTCAAGTGGTTGAAGAACAACTTCTTCTCCCTCATTCAGAGGTCCTAACAACTGATGAATAGCTTGACGGCGCAAATGAATAGGTTCCTGCTCTTGGTTGGCTTGGCCGCAAACCCAACAACCCTTGGCTTTTGCATCTAAATGTTCTGCCATCAATGTCGACGCACGCTGGGCGGAAACAAGTGTCATTTCAATTGGCAGTCCCTTCTCATATCTGCTACTGGCATCGGTTCTCAACCCCAAGGCCCGTGCTGTGGTTCGAACAGCAGAAGGACTAAACATTGCTGATTCAAGCCATATCCGTCGTGTATGCGATGTCACACCGCTTTGAGCACTACCCATGACCCCTGCAAGTGCCACTGCTTGGTCATGACAAGTCACGACCTGGCAGCGTTCATCAAGTTCAAGTTCACGGCCATCCAAACCCAAAAAGGGTTCACCTTCCTTGGCTTGCCTGAGGCCAAAGTTTTCTGGGGTGACTGGCTGTCCTGTCATGGACTCAAGTGCATCAGCATCGAAGGCATGGAGGGGTTGCCCTTGCTCGAGCATGACCAAATTGGTTATATCCACAACGGCATTCACCGATTTCAAGCCTGCACGTTCAAGCTTTCGCCTCAACCAAAGAGGTGAAGAAATTGAACCGTCGAGATTTTCTATTGATGTAAGGCCATAAAGGCCTCCATCAAGCATGGCGAGCTCGCTAGAAGGCTCTGGAGAAAAGGTCTCATGCTCAGGGGCAAATTTCAACGCCGGCAATGTCAGAGCCGAGCCTGTTAGGGCTGCAACTTCCCTCGCAATCCCCACCATCGACATGCCATCTGGACGGTTTGCTGTTATTGCCAACTCCATCACCGTGTCATCAAGGCCAACCACCGGACCGATGGGTTCTCCTAAACCAGGGAGACTGTCACTGATTTCTTCCAGAACAGCGATTCCGTCGGCATCGTTCTCCAGGCCTAGTTCAGCCAACGAACAGATCATCCCCTGACTGGGTACGCCTCTTAATTCGCTGGCCTTGATGGTTAGTCCAACTGCCGGTAACTCGGCTCCAACAACTGCTACGGGGACATGAATACCTGAACGGACATTTGCTGCTCCACAAACAATCTGAAGATTTTGATCAGCGCCAATATCCACCTGACAAACACTGAGCTTGTCTGCATTGGGATGGTCTTGACGATCCACCACAAGCCCAACGACGACAGATTGGGCGAATTTTGCAAGGTCCTCAATGGACTCCACCTCAAATCCGGCCATTGAGAGCCGCTCAGCCAAGAGCTCGACAGGCTCATGAACTCCGACCAGATCCTGCAACCAGGAGAGGGAAACCCGCATGGGTCAGCTTGAAGTGAGAGGAGATCCTACGAATCAACAGCAAACCAACAACATCCCAGCAGTCCGCCCTGTACGATCTTCGTTTGTTACTACGCTTCGCAACTGCGGCGCAACGTCCTTTTATGGCTAAAAACAAGGGCGTCCGGATCGTGATCACTCTCGAGTGCAACGAATGCCGGTCCAATCCCGCCAAGCGCTCTCCGGGGGTGTCTCGTTACACCACCGAGAAGAACCGACGGAACACCACCGAACGGCTGGAAATCAAGAAATTCTGTCCACACTGCAACAAGTCAACTCCCCACAAGGAAATCAAGTGACCCTGCAGTTCTTCAAAACTTTCCACCGTTTCTAAATATGTCTAGTTCCTTCTTCAAAAAAAGGCTTTCACCGATCCTTCCAGGTGATCCGATTGACTACAAGGATGTCGATCTGCTCAAAAAATTCATCACAGATCGCGGCAAGATTCTGCCTAGGCGTCTAACAGGCCTAACTGCAAAACAGCAGCGTCATCTAACCACTGCTGTCAAGAGAGCTCGGATTGTTGCCATGCTGCCCTTTGTTAATCCAGAAGGCTGAGCACAAGCCCTTTGAAGCCGTCCTTGCACCAAGGTGACCTTGTTGGTCTTTCGGTAAAGGGGAATCCACAATTCGGCCGCCTGATTGCCCTCAAAGGCACTCGGGCGGTCGTTTCGTTATCTGGAGCTGGTCGTGAATATGAGCTACCCGTTCGTGAGCTCACGGTTCTTGAAACCAAGCTTTTTGAAGGCCAGACGCAAGAGCAACTGCCAACGATTGCAGAAATAAGAAAGCTCATTCTTCCCGCCAAGGATTTAATCGTTGGCTGGCGATTACTTGAAAGCGACAGAAGCGTTAATCAACAGTCAGATGCTGCTTTAACCGTTTCTGAGTTGACAGAGTTACTTCTTGGTTGCGTTGATACCCTTCATCTCGCAGCCTTATGGATTTGGCTGAATGGCGAGCAACCTTTTTTCCGACTTCGCCGGGATCATCTTGTCGAGCCACGACCATTTGTTGATGTTCAGAGGATTCGTAAAAACAGTCGTAATCAACGAATTCGACAACAACAACGCCAGGTTGCATTGCGTTTGTTGTTCAACGATCAACCTCTAAGCACCAACCAGTGGGAACAACTGCCCGAAGATCTTCAGGCTCAGTTAAAGCGACTGATTCAGCTGGCTGATGGCCCAGAAGAAATCTTGCTTGCTGATGAGCAGGCCATTGAGCTGATGCGCGAGTTGAGATTGGCAATCAATCTTCGTGAGCTCTCTTCCTGGCTGATTAGCAAAGGCTGGCGAGATCCCCATGCCTTGCCCACACTTCGAGGATCAGCATGGTCAAAACAATTTGAGCCACCTATTCAGTCTCAAGCCAATCAGCTGTTGGTTGACCACCATGAGCAAACCCTTCTGCAAGATCAACAGCGAATCGATCTCAGCGCCTTAACGACCTACACCCTCGACGATGCACAAACAGAAGAAATCGACGATGCACTCTCCCTAGAGAAAACCCAAGAGCATCAATGGATATGGGTCCACATCGCGGACCCTGCTCGTTTGATTGATCCTGGCTCTGAACTAGATCGAGAAGCCAGACAAAGAGCAACAAGCCTCTACCTAGCTGATGGCACAAGATCAATGCTGCCCATGGCACTTGCAGCAGAAGCTCTGAGCCTAAGAGCCGGTCAACGGTGTGCTGCGTTGAGTGTTGCGATTGCCCTCAATGATCAAGGAGGAATTGAAGCCACGCGTATCACAAGAAGTTGGGTTAAGCCCCGATATCGCCTTACTTATGAAGATGGCGATGAGTTGATTGAGCTCGCACCACCAGGTGATCAAGACTTGGCAACCCTGAGCACATTGCTCAACAAGCGTTTGCAATGGCGACAACAGCAAGGTGCCCTGCAAATGGAACAGGCTGAAGGTCGTTTTCAGGTCACAGATCAACAACCTGAGCTACGCGTTGTTTTGCCTTGTCCAGCCAGGCGACTTGTTAGTGAAGCCATGATTCTTATGGGCACTGCAATCGCTCAATTCGGTCAACAACACAACCTCTCTCTTCCATATCGAAGCCAACCACCGTCTGAACTGCCTAGCTCAACAGAGCTCAATCAACTCAATGATGGGCCTGTACGTCACGCAGCCATCAAACGATGTCTTAGTCGGGGGGTTCTTGGAACGCGTCCTATGGCTCACTTCAGCCTTGGACTGCCTGCCTATGTCCAAGCCAGTTCTCCAATTCGTCGTTACGCAGACCTTCTTGCGCATCGACAAGTTATCGCTCAACTAGAAGGCGGCTGTCCACTTGACGAAGAAGCCCTTGCAGAACAGCTTGACCAGCTAAATGGACCTTTGCGTCAAGCTCAGCAAATCAGTCGAGAAGACCAACGTCATTGGCAACAAGTTTGGTTTATGAGCAATCGCGATCAACAATGGCCTGCTGTATTTCTTCGCTGGCTTAGGCCTCAAGATCAACTTGCACTCGTTCATATTGAAAGCCTGGCTATGGAACTCGCCTGCACAATCAATCTCAAGAAAGATGCCGATCCAGGACAATCAGTAATCATGAGGATTCAATCAGTCGATCCTCACGCTGATGAACTCAAGTTGATAGCCAGCTAGTTTTGCATTTCCGAAAACATCTGCTCTTAACCATTATCAACTCAATAGGCTAGTCACTCTTAACCAAGGGCCCCACTTGTTCTTTACAGCTAGCAAGCACACATGCTCCCCATCCTTACAACTCTGCAGCCAAGTGTTCAAGGCCGGTTCAAGCGTGATAAGGGGCCATTGCTCGTCAATCAACTCTAAAGAATATTGTCCGTCATAAGCAGTTCGCAATGTACCTTGAAATTCCTTGGCTTGTGAACTAGCAGGTGTTTGATTTGGCAGAGGCAATTCGCCAACAAATTGGTTAAGGTTTCTTGATTCGATGACGCCATTTTTATTTAGGCAGTCGGGATTTTTGAGAACCATTTCCTGGGCTGAACGCCAGGATGGGTGCCAAGCAGGCCAGTCCCAGACAGGAAACACAGCAGCTGGTGCAAATCGATCATTCAATAAAGCTTGTTGAATCTCGCCAACTTCTAGATCTGCAGGCATCACATGCTTATTCAATGCCTGAGCTGCCGCAATTCCAGCTGCTTGGCCAATGTTGAAGATCAGAGGTTGTAATCGAGTTGCACCATTAGCAATATGGCTAACACTAAAAGCCTTGTCAGCCACCAATAAGTTCTCAAGCTCGCCACTAATTATCGCCCCATAAGGAATACAAAACGGAGTACCTGTCCAGCGTCCTCCCCATCGGCAACTTTTGGGTGCAAGAGGCCAGTCTTCACCTGGGTAATGATGATCATTGGCATAGGTTCCCACAGCAATGCTTGTGCAAGATCCTTTCTCATCGAAAGGCAATGGACCTCGAGATGGTCCCAAACTCAAAGGCAATAAATCGTTCTCTACAACTGTGTTAAGGCCAATTAGGCGACGTCCTTCTCGCCAATAAGGCATCAATGCCAAACTTGGATTAGCTCCTGGGAAAGCATTCCCACTTCGCAGCCAGCCGTTGCTGACTTGCTTCAAGGACTTCAAGAACGCCAAGCTGTGCGATTGCATCGACTCTGAGAGTTGGTCGCGGAGCCATGCTTGTGGACTGCGTAATCGTTCGAGCTGCTGATGCCAATCGTTTCCATGAATTGGCCAATTGAGCATGACTAACCCTCCTGGCAACCTTCCGTAGGTCAATGTGCGTTCGAAACCAAATGCCTTGGTGGCTTCAGTAAAGGGATCTGCGAGATCAGGAGAATCATTGGGTGGTTGTCGGCTTTCATCCAACTGACCCATCACCACCCAGGTCGGAGACTGAATAGGTTGCTTTGAGAAGAAAGACTCATGCAACAAACGTTGTGCTGAAGGTGCACTCGGTTCCTT
>CATBLW010000238.1 GCA_949486985.1 Prochlorococcus marinus str. MIT 9215 | reverse complement strand
ATGAGCAGCACTTCAATGAGCAGCAACCATGATTCAGAACAGTTTCAATTGAGCGGCAATGGGCTCCGGCGCTAAATCTTGACGCGGGGTCTGCGTCCAACCGTTGGTCTCCCATGGCTCAAGCATTGGTTCGAGGGCACGCAGATGGCGGCCGTCTCCCTCTGCCAACCAAATCTCTTCAAGGCCATTGGGAATAATCACTGGCATGCGGTCATGAAGTGGCCTGATCAGTGCATTGGGGCGAGTGGTGATCACACAACAACTTTCCAGCTCGCTCCCATCAGGGCCAATCCAGCGTTCCCATAAACCTGCTAGCCAGAAGGGTTCATCGTTGCTGCGATGAATTCGCTGTTTCTTTTCCCAGAAGCCATTGCTCGGTAACAGGCAGCGATGGTGTCGCCAGGCGCCACGAAAATAACTTTTCTCATTGAGTGTTTCAGCTCGAGCATTGATGGGTCGGGGGCCAACAGAGGGATCCTTCACCCAACTGGGCAACAAGCCCCAGAGCATGTGGGTCATTTCACTACGCATGTGTTCTCGGCGAAGAACCAACACGGGTTCTCCGGGGCGGATCATCACCCGGGGGCCGTAGTGAGACAGCCATGTTGATTCAGCGCCATGGGCAATCCATGGCTCCAGGCTGTTCTGAAGGGCTGCGCCTGAAGTTGTGAGGCAATAACGGCCACACATGCATTGAGGTCCCTAGAGGACCCAGCATGGCGCCTGAAATGCCAGCGTTCGGTTCTCCCTCCAGCAAGGGGAAACATCTGATGATTGCTCGCCTTAGCTTGGTGCCACTTAAAGCCTGATTTCATGGCGATTCGAGAGGATGACAATCGACCGAATAGGCGTTTTGGGATCGTCAACCTGGTGCTGATTGGTTTTGGGGTTTTGCTGCTCGTTGGCAGCTTTCTTCCCAATCCAACCACTCAGGTTCCGAGAGTTCCCTATTCACTTTTTATTGATCAGGTCGACGATGGCGCCGTGAAGCGGGCCTTCATCACTCAAGAGCAAATCCGCTACGAACTTGCCAATCCAGAAGAGGGTGCACCATCAGTTTTGGCGACAACGCCGATCTTTGATATGGAGCTCCCCCAACGATTGGAAAAGAAAGGGGTTGAATTTGCAGCGGCACCACCGAAGAAGCCAAGCATCTTCACCACAATCCTTAGCTGGGTTGTGCCTCCCTTGATTTTCATCTTGGTGCTGCAGTTCTTTGCACGTCGCTCGATGGGTGGAGGAGGAGCTCAAGGAGCACTGAGTTTCACCAAGAGCAAAGCCAAGGTTTATGTACCCGATGAAGAATCCAGAGTCACCTTTGCTGATGTGGCTGGAGTGGATGAAGCGAAAGACGAACTCACGGAAATTGTTGACTTTTTAAAAACACCTGAGCGCTATACAGAGATCGGTGCACGCATTCCTAAGGGTGTGTTGTTGGTTGGCCCTCCTGGAACAGGCAAGACACTGCTTTCAAAGGCTGTTGCAGGAGAAGCAGAGGTTCCATTTTTTATTATTTCTGGCTCAGAATTTGTCGAACTCTTTGTTGGTGCAGGAGCTGCCCGCGTAAGAGATCTATTTGAGCAGGCAAAGAAAAAGGCCCCATGCATCATTTTCATTGATGAACTCGATGCCATTGGCAAGAGCCGTTCCGGCTCCATGGGTGTCGTCGGAGGCAATGACGAGAGAGAGCAGACACTCAACCAATTGCTAACCGAAATGGATGGCTTTGCCTCCACGGATAAGCCTGTAATCGTGCTTGCGGCCACCAACCAGCCAGAAGTTCTCGATGCAGCCTTGCTACGCCCTGGTCGTTTTGACCGGCAGGTTTTGGTGGATCGTCCCGACCTCTCGGGTCGCAAGACAATTCTTGAGATCTATACCAAAAAGGTGAAGCTGGCTGAAGGTGTTGATATTGATCGCATCGCTCAGGCAACGAGTGGCTTTGCAGGTGCTGATCTCGCCAACATGGTGAACGAGGCGGCGTTGCTTGCTGCTCGTGGGAAACGCAAGCAAGTTGAGCAGCAAGATCTCAATGAAGCCATCGAAAGAGTCGTTGCAGGTCTTGAGAAGAAAAGCCGAGTGCTTCAGGAAGATGAAAAGAAGGTTGTGGCCTATCACGAGGTTGGTCACGCGATTGTTGGTCACCTGATGCCTGGCGGCAGCAAAGTGGCCAAGATCTCCATCGTGCCGCGTGGCATGAGTGCACTCGGATACACACTGCAATTACCAACTGAGGAGCGTTTCCTGAATTCGAAGGAAGATCTCCAAGGCCAGATCGCCACCTTGCTTGGGGGGCGTTCAGCAGAAGAGATCGTGTTCAGCAAAATCACCACTGGTGCAGCCAATGATCTGCAGAGGGCCACTGACCTTGCTGAACAGATGGTGGGCACTTATGGCATGAGTGAGATCCTTGGACCTCTTGCTTATGACAAGCAAGGAGGCGGTCAATTCCTAGGAGGCAATGGCGGCAATCCAAGACGCGTGGTCAGTGATGCAACAGCGCAAGCGATTGATAAGGAAGTCCGCAGCTTGGTTGACCGAGCCCACGACAGTGCTTTGTCAATTCTTCGCCAGAACCTCGCCTTACTCGAAACGATTGCTCAAAAGATCCTTGAGAAGGAAGTCATTGAAGGTGACGAGCTCAAAGAGATGCTCGATGCCAGTGTCCTGCCAGCCGAGTTAACCCCGGCCTAAAAGCTGCTTAGGGCAAACAATCAGTACCCGATCCCCTTCCTGAAAGGAGTGCTGATTGCCTGGCTTATGAGGCAATCCTATGAGGCAATCCATTGTGAGCACAATGCAAATTATCAATAGCGCACGAATCTGAATCTTTGCCCTGTATCCAATTGATTCTTTTCCAGAATCTTGATTGATAGTTTATTACTGTCAAGGAAGTATTCACTGATTTGCTCCCGGCGAATGGCAACAATCTTCTCACTTGCTTGCTTTATTCGAACTAGAAAGACCTGCCCAACTCTCGCCTCCAGAGGACATGGTTCTTACCTTGACCAGTAAGCCGACGCCGTTCTAAGCGGTTTAACAACGGTTCAATAAATAGTCGATCAGGACAGGAATAGGCAAACCTGTCTGAGATTTTTCAAGTTCAACTTTTTTCAAAATGCATAATAATTGATCACCTGAAGACAGAAGATGTTTTTGCAATATTAT
>CATBLW010000237.1 GCA_949486985.1 Prochlorococcus marinus str. MIT 9215 | reverse complement strand
GCTTAGCGTGAAAGGGCTTCTAGAGTTGATTATCGATTTGTTTTTGGTTTCTGAACCATTCAAACGGTTCATCGCCAGGAAAGCATGTTGATCAGATTGCTCTTGATGCTTTGAGTGTCGGGTTTATGCGTTGCGTAGCTATATAGTTGTTCGACATGACAATCAATAGGCTTGTCTCTTGTTGTTAATAAGAATGGAAAGAAAAGGCTGCGATTTGAAATGCTTAAGAGGAACTTTCTGTGGTTGGTAGAGCGTTTGTCGAGGGGGCAATGGTTGTTGATTATTTGGCAAGCCACATGAAGCGGTGATGAATGCGAGTCTCGATTACTATCGAATTGACTGCTCGATCAGCGGCGCTCGGATTGGCTATCTCTTTGATGATTTAGTGATTCTTGTTGATGTTGTTCTGTAGTCGTTGAATAGATTGGCTGTTGGAGCTTTCCAGTGGGCCTCGAGCAAAATTAGTTGATGGCCTTCTCCGGACACTCTGCGCGTAAACGCTTTGGACAGCACTGGCTGAAGGATGCCTCGGTGCTTGATCAAATCGTTTCTTCGGCTGATTTGCAGCCTGGTGATCACGTCTTAGAGGTTGGCCCAGGCCGTGGAGCACTCACTGAACGATTGTTGGCCTCGCCAGCCTCTGCTGTGCATGTGGTTGAACTTGACCGGGATCTCGTTGTTGGCTTGAAGCAACGTTTTGGTGACCAACCGCGCTTCTCTTTGCAGGAAGGAGATGTTTTGTCGGTTCCTTTAACTCCTCCGGGCGCCAACTCTTTTAACAAGGTTGTGGCCAACATTCCCTACAACATCACAGGCCCCCTGCTTGAACGTTTGTTGGGTCGTCTTGATCGACCCGCAGAACATTCATTTCAACGCTTGGTTCTGCTGTTGCAAAAGGAAGTGGCCGAAAGGATTCGAGCTTTGCCTGGTCAGAGCTGTTTCAGTGCACTGAGCGTGCGCCTGCAGTTGCTCGCCCATTGCCGCTCCGTTTGCCATGTCCCTCCGCGTTGTTTTCAACCACCGCCCAAGGTCCAATCAGAGGTGATTGTCCTCGAGCCGTTTAAGCCAGAGCAACAGCTTGAACCCGACTTGGCTCGCCGTGTCGACTTACTGGTGCGTCAGGCGTTCTTGGCCAGGCGGAAGATGTTGCGCAATACCCTTGCTGGCCTTTGCCCAATTGATGAACTCAAGCAACTTGCTCATGGGGCAGGAATTGGTCTTGAACAGCGTCCGCAGGAGATCTCACCTAAGGCCTGGGTGGAGTTGGCAAGGAGCTTGAATCGATCAGACCAGCATCAGCAGAAGCTGTGATGACGAAGCCATGAACACATCGAATCTTGCCGATGCCTTCGATCATGGTGTGCGGGTGACTGCACCCGCAAAGATCAACTTGCACCTTGAAGTGTTGGGTTTAAGGCCTGATGGTTTTCATGAGTTGGCCATGGTGATGCAGAGCATCGAGCTTGCCGATCATCTGGAATTCACCAATACAGCCAATGGCTTGATAAGCCTCAGTTGCGACGATCCTCACCTGAGTACGGATGGCGACAACCTGATCATGCAAGCCGCTCAGCGGCTTCGCGCTCGATCGGGTTTCAATGAACTTGGCGCAGCGATTCATTTGCGTAAACGTATCCCGATTGGGGCTGGATTGGCAGGCGGATCCAGCGATGGCGCCGCCACCCTGGTGGGGCTGAATGCTCTCTGGGGGCTGGGCTTCACCACACGCCAACTGGAGGAGCTGGCTGCTGAGCTCGGTTCGGATATGCCTTTTTGCATAGCGGGCGGCACGCAGTTGTGTTTCGGTCGCGGTGAATGCTTGGAACCCCTTTCGATTCCTGAGCCTTCAATGGCTGTTGTCTTGGTGAAGGACCCTTTGGTTAGCGTTTCAACCCCCTGGGCCTATGGACGTTGCCGTGACTTAAGGCAGGGTTCCTATCTGCAGGATGAGGCTGGTTTTGAACAGCGGCGACAACGGCTGCGTCAGTCGAGCTGGCTAAAGCCATTGCGTTCAGAGGACCCACCACCGCTGCGGAATGATCTTCAGGAGGTGGTGGCCCCAGAAACCGTTGCTGTTCAAACGGCATTGAAACTTCTTAAGGCCTTGCCTGGATCGCTTGTTGTGGCAATGAGTGGCTCTGGACCGAGTTGTTTTGCTCTCTATGCAGATTTTGATTCGGCGCAGATTGCCCATGCTCAGCATCAGCACAGCTTTGAAGCGGCTGGTTTGGCGAGTTGGTGCTGTGCACTACGAGCGCAAGGGGTCACACTGGAATCATGAGTGATGATTCAACAAAGAGGTCGATGCCGGAGGGCGAAAAGGCTTCTGCTTCAGCAACCAACTCTGAAGGAACTCCACCTCCTCGGAAGGGGCCGTTGAGTTTTCTTTCTGGGGCCATGGTTAGCGGTGCATTTGCCTGGTTGTGTCTGCTGTTGAGCCAGAACTTGGTGACCTATTTCAGCTTGCATACGCCTAGCTACAGCTCTGCGATCGCCCAGAGCATTGCTTCGGGTTTTAAAACGCTGGTGATTGGTACGTCCTTTTTGGCGACGTTCACCTTCTCTTTTATTGGTTTAGGGCTGACTCTTGTGTTCTTTCGCAGTTTGTTTGCAGGCAAGGAGCCTGATGCTGCTTAGGTTTTGCTCATCTCTAGTCTGAGTGCAGACTCAGGAGCTCTATTCATGACTCCTCATGATTTAGGCCAGTTGGTGTTGCTGCTTTCTCCGGGGCTGTTGCTCTCTGTTTTGCTGCTATCAACTTTTGCCGCAGGCGGCTGATCGTGCACAGGCTGAGATAGCTTGGCCTTTAACGCCGGCATGGCCGGGATTGCAGCGACATCGTGAAAGAAGGGACGCTTCTCTTTAACGCTCTTCGTGAAGCCATCGACGAAGAGATGGCTAGAGACCCATATGTCTGTGTGATGGGTGAGGACGTTGGTGACTACGGCGGCTCCTACAAGGTCACCAAAGATCTCAG
>CATBLW010000236.1 GCA_949486985.1 Prochlorococcus marinus str. MIT 9215 | reverse complement strand
TAGAACAACCATCAATGATGACACTTGTCGTATGGCATTCAGTCAACCCAATGAAGTTGATAAAGTCTTGATGAATAATCCTATGCGTTCTGGTGGAGTAACTGATGAGGGTGAATACTTCCTAGAGTATATCCAAACACCATCATCCATTGTTAAATATAAGATGTAGGAGTTATTTACAGTTATCATTCTCCTTTCATAAGTATTGCTTGACTATTTTGCTTTTGGTCGTTATTGGTATGGGTCACCAGCCTACATTGAAAAATGGTAGCCTCTGGTCGTACAAGCCCATTAACCATTGCCAAGTAGAACCAATATTCTTTTGCTGATCGCTATTAGCTTATTTAGGATTTTATTCAAACTTAGTTCCAAATAAAAAAAATGGCTGTAAGTAGCAGACTTACAGCCATTAAAAATCAGTTTTTGATCAGATATCCTTGATAAGGTGTAGCCTTTTCCCCTATCAGGAGATACCACTTTTAGCGTGGTAATTCAGTGGCCGTGGTAGCTGCCGCCTGCAAGCTTAAAGACCAGCATGACGTAAAGGGATGAAAAGTGTTTTTTGCGAAGTTTTGAAAGTCCGCTCATGAGAGGGTAGGACGCACATACTTCGTCATTGTAGTACATCAAAGTTCATTTTCATAGCTTTTCTAGTGATTATGGCTATAAGGTTTTTTTGATTGCTTCGAATCCATGTCCTGGTCAGCATTCTCGGGCATACGAGCTGTTTAGTCGTTGTCTATTAGAGGTGCCAGCGTGGTCCTAGGAAACTTGTTTGTGGATCTACAAGGTTTTGATTTGAGGGCATTAGGCGTCAGTGAGGGCTTCCGTGGAGCTTTTTTTGCTGACGTTCTCAGATCCGTTGGTCGATAGGCCGAGGAAATGAGAAGCTCATGGTCTGCGACTCAAGGCCCTGATACAGATGGCTTTAATTGTTGGCTAGGTTTTGCTTATTAGCCAATGATTGTTATGCAGCGAATTTGGTTTATGAACTAGCTATTGACGATTTCAATTCTTCTGAGAATTCCTTTTCAGGTCTAAAGCAGCCTTTGCAGGGCAAATTAGCCTTGGCAGGAAAAAAGCAGCCTTGGGAGGAAAAAAAGCAGCCCTGGCAGGACAAAAGCAGCCTTTGCAGGGTCAATTAGATGTTTTTCGCTTGTCTTCCAAATGTGATTTGGATACGAAATGCTCGTTGCTTCCTATTGCTCTCAGTAATCTTTGGATCTCTTTTAGGCAATCGGTTGCATTAGGCCGCCATCACCACCCGAGTTGGAGTCATCATCATCATTCTCGGCGTCGCTCTGGAACAAGGCAAATATACCTAGCGCTGCGATGCTGACCAGGCCGCTTAGGAGGCTCATTGCCCCTTGGCCGGCCTCAAGATCGAAGTATTCGCCCAATGCACGCATGCAACTCGGGACAATGTAACGAAAAATTGCGCGTTTGGTGGCAGTCTTAAGGTTTTCGTGACTATGCGAGCCACTTATGTTCTCAGCACAGCCTCGTTCTGGCGTTGAGCTTCTTCACTGCGTTGATCAGCTGTTACCCCATTGACATCAGGGATTTGCGCTGCCATTTGCTTTAGCCAGTCCATTAGTTGCTCCAGTTGCTTGTCTATTGGCAACACACCAAGACCACGGGCCATCACTTTTGCTTCTGTGCCACTCCCGGGTTGGTAGATCAACCGACCATGTAAGTGCTGCGGCAATCCCTGCCGCAGCAAACGAAATGCTGGCTCCTCCATCGGCGTTGACATGGCGATATTTGGTTTCTCTGGTCGAATGCGGGAAAATCCACAGCGGCGTGCAAGTAATTTCAGCTTCATGAGCTGCAGTAGGGATTGAACCGGGCCAGGAATCATTCCATAGCGATCAGTCCAACCTGCTGCAAGTTCAACGAGTGCTTCTGCTGTCGAGCAGTCTGCGGCTGCTCGATAAGCAGCTATTTTTTCGTCTCCATCAACAATCCAATCTGCAGGAATAAAGGCTGTAACAGGTAGATCAATTTGTGTGTCTTCTACTGAAGGAATGTTTTGTCCCTGAATATCAGCGAGTGATTCTTGAAGCATTTCCATGTAAAGATCGAATCCAATCGCTTCCATCTGTCCACTTTGTTGAACACCAAGAAGATTTCCCACTCCTCGAATTTCCATATCACGCATGGCTAGTTGATAGCCGCTTCCCAACTGTGCAAACTCCTGGATTGCTCTAAGTCGCTGTCTAGCAGTATCACTTAGTGAGGCATTGCCAGGGTAAAAAAGCCAGGCATGTGCTTGTACGCCGCTTCTGCCAACCCTGCCACGTAATTGATATAACTGGGCCAATCCGAATTTATGAGCATCCTCAATCAGGATTGTATTCACTCTTGGAATGTCAAGGCCACTTTCAACAAT
>CATBLW010000235.1 GCA_949486985.1 Prochlorococcus marinus str. MIT 9215 | reverse complement strand
GAAGTCAAACGCGCAGTTTTTGCTACGTGGAAGATTTGGTGGAGGGTTTGATCCGCTTGATGAATGGAGAGATCTCTGGTCCCCTTAATCTTGGTAATCCAGCTGAATTCACGATTCGTCAGTTAGCTGATCAGGTCCGCCAGCAGATCAATCCAGCGCTTTCATTGATTGAGCAGCCTTTGCCTGCGGATGATCCATTGCAACGGCAACCTGTGATTGATTTGGCGGTGCAGGAACTTGGTTGGCAGCCTCAGGTGAACTTGCAAGATGGCTTGGTGTCCACCATTGCCTACTTCCGTGAGCTTTTGGATTCTTGATTAGCTTGTTGCTGCGCAAACTTTCTAGTTCGTTCTGCTGGTCAATGGTTAGAGCTTGCTTGGTTGCCACTTAGTCATGTGATTTGGCTGGTGTTAGAGGATCTCGTTTGTGATTGCCTTTTCGATTGGTTGTTTGTGGAGTTGGCGGCAAGGTCTATGGCATCGGTTGGCTTGGTTAGGGCCAGGCAATGCTTGGCTCAAGGCTGATTCGGCATATATTTTCGATTTTCGCTAAATCCTTTGAGCTTTCTCGTGCTGAATCAGTGCTTGTGTTGTTGGCCAGGTTCAGTGGTGAGTAAGTTTCATCGCTGTTTTGATCATCATCTTGATGGGCTGATAACAAGCGTTTTGATCCCAAAGGATTCTTGCTCTCCAGTGCGTGCACAATCTCTCCTGTGCAGTGGACCGGCAGACTGATAACTCTTTTCGTTGTTGCGTGACCAAGCTGCAGAGCCTACGAGGAATGGTGGACCTGTTGCCGGAGCAAACGCGGCATTGGCAGGTTGTGGAGTCAGTTGCTAGGGAACATTTTCGTCGAGCGGGATTACAGGAGATTCGTACTCCGCTTCTTGAGGTCACCGACCTTTTCGCCAGGGGTATTGGTGAGGCCACAGATGTGGTTGGCAAGGAAATGTATTCCTTTGTCGATCGTGGTGATCGCTCTTGCACACTCAGGCCTGAAGGCACAGCATCTGTGGTGCGTGCCGCTGTTCAGCATGGTTTGTTGAGTCAGGGGCCACAGCGTCTCTGGTATGGCGGACCCATGTTTCGCTATGAGCGTCCCCAGGCAGGACGTCAGCGTCAGTTTCATCAGATTGGGGTGGAGCTTCTTGGCTTTAGTAGTCCACGTAGTGATGCGGAAGTGATCGCCGTGGCCTGGGCGCTGCTGGCTGATTTGGGTGTGCAGGGTCTTGCTTTGGAGATCAATAGTCTTGGTATCCCAGAGGATCGAAAGCGTTACCGAGCAGAACTGGTGGCTTGGTTAGAAGCTCGCATTGACCAGCTCGATGACGACTCGCGTCAGCGCTTGGCTACCAATCCATTGCGAATCCTGGATAGCAAACATCCACAAACTCAAGCTTTGCTTGAGCAAGCACCGACGTTGTTGTCCACTCTTTGCGAGGAGAGTCAGGAGCGTTTTGCTGAGGTCAAGCTGGCGTTGTCTGCTCTCGAGATCCCTTTTCATATCAACACTCGTTTGGTTAGGGGTCTCGATTACTACGGGCATACCGCCTTTGAAATCACCAGTGATCAGTTGGGTGCTCAGGCCACAGTGTGTGGCGGTGGTCGTTATGACGGTCTGATTGATCAGCTGGGGGGACCGTCTACACCAGCGATCGGATGGGCACTTGGTATGGAGCGTCTGATGTTGGTACTAGAAGCATCTGCCGATGCGGACCCAGATGGCTCCGCTGCTCGTTTAACCACAACAAATCCACCGGACCTTTACCTGGTGAATCGAGGCGAATCGGCTGAACGCCTTGCTTTGGTCTTGGCTCAGAAACTGCGTGCTGCCGGCCTTGTTGTGGAGCTTGACGGTTCAGGTGCTGCATTTGGCAAGCAGTTCAAGCGGGCTGATCGTTGTGGTGCTTCATGGGCGTTGGTGATTGGTGAAGATGAGGTTGAAAGGGGTGAGGCACAGCTCAAACGCTTGCATTCCGTGTCGTCTGAGGCCAGTGATGCATCAAAGGATCAGTTGCATCGGCTCGATGATCTTTCTGGTCTGGTGCATGTGGTGAATCCTTTGGCTCCAAGTAATCTGCCGCGATGACGATTCATTCGATCCGCAAGATTTGCTGCATTGGTGCTGGCTATGTGGGCGGTCCAACCATGGCGGTGATCGCCGATCGCTGCCCCGAGATTCAGGTCCAGGTTGTCGATCTGAACGAGTCCCGCATTGCTGCTTGGAATGATCCGGATTTCAGCAAATTACCTGTCTATGAGCCAGGTTTGGATGTTGTGGTGAGTCGTGCGCGTGGTCGGAATCTCCATTTCTCCACTGAGGTGGATGCAGCCATTGCGGATGCAGATATGGTGTTCATATCCGTGAATACGCCAACCAAAACGAAGGGATTGGGAGCTGGCCAAGCGAGTGATCTTCGTTGGGTTGAGGCCTGTGCTCGCCAAGTTGCTCAGTGTGCTCAAGGGCACACGATTGTGGTTGAGAAGAGCACGCTGCCTGTGCGCACCGCGGTAGCGATCAAAACGATCCTTGAGGCAGCCCACCCGCAGGTCGCTGATGCAAGTTCATCGACGAGTTTTTCAGTGTTGTCGAACCCTGAATTTCTCGCTGAAGGTACGGCTATTGATGACCTTGAGTCGCCGGACCGGGTGTTGATTGGAGGTGCTGATCAAGAGGCTATTGAGGCTTTGGCCGCGGTCTATGGGCATTGGGTCCCCGGAGAGAAAATTCTGCGTACCAATCTGTGGAGCAGTGAGCTTTCCAAGCTGACTGCGAATGCTTTTTTGGCTCAGCGGATCAGTTCCATTAACTCTGTAGCCGCTCTTTGTGAAGTCACTGGTGCAGATGTCCGTGAGGTAGCAAAGGCGATTGGCACGGATAGTCGCATCGGTTCGAAATTCCTTCAGGCAGGTCCTGGTTTTGGTGGGAGTTGCTTTCAGAAAGACATCCTCAACCTTGTCTATCTTTCGCATCATTTCGGCCTACCAGAGGTTGCCGACTATTGGCAAAGCGTTGTTTCACTCAATACCTGGCAGCAGCACCGCATCTCTCGATTGGTTGTCCAGAAGCTCTTCGGTACTGTCACCGGAAAGCGCGTGACATTGCTTGGTTTTGCCTTCAAGGCTGATACCAATGACACCCGCGAAGCACCGGCGATTCGCATCGCTCGAGACTTACTGGAAGAGGGTGCCCAGTTGGCTATTTATGACCCAAAGGTTGAATCCGAGCAGATTGCTCGGGATTTGAATTTACCGGCTAGCTCTGCTCCCGCCGCCCAGGCGGGCCCAACCCGAGCGGCCTTGAGTGGAGAAGGCACCTGGTGGCCTTCAAACAGTGTCGATGAGGCGGTCTCTGGTTCTGATGCTGTTTTGATCTTGACGGAGTGGAACCAGTTCCGCGAACTGGATTGGACGACACTGGCAAGCCTGATGCGGCAGCCAGCTTGGGTGTTTGATGCTCGTGCGGTGGTTGATCCTGCAAGAGTCGCGGAAGCTGGTCTGATGCTGTGGCGAGTTGGGGATGGCGACGCATGAGTCGACGTTTTCTTGTCACCGGTGCTGCTGGCTTCATTGGTGCTGCTCTCGTGCAGCAACTGCTCGAAAGAGGCGACCATGTCGTAGGCATTGATAACTTAAATGCCTACTACGATCCATCCTTGAAGCGGGCACGACTCGCGATGATTGAGGCTTCCCCTCAGGCAGTCTCATGGTCTTTTCATCAGATGTCTCTTGAAGATGGCGATGAATTGCAAGCGTTGTGTGCAAGGGAACAGCCTCAGGTGGTTGTCAACTTGGCGGCTCAGGCGGGTGTCCGCTATTCAATTGAGAATCCAGGTGCTTATCTGCAGTCCAATTTGGTCGGCTTTGGCAACGTTCTTGAGTGTTGTAGGCATCAAGGAGTTGAACATCTTGTGTATGCCTCGAGTAGTTCGGTTTATGGCGGCAACCAGAACATGCCTTTCCATGAACAACAACCGGTGAATCATCCGGTGAGCCTCTATGCCGCCACCAAAAAAGCTAATGAATTGATGGCCCATACCTATAGCCATCTGTATGGGCTACCTGCAACTGGGCTGCGGTTTTTCACTGTTTATGGGCCATGGGGGCGACCAGATATGGCACCAATGCTTTTCGCAAAGGCGATTCTCGCGGGCGAGCCGATCAAGGTGTTCAATCACGGCAGGATGCAGAGGGATTTCACTTATATCGATGACATCGTCGAGGGTGTGATCCGCTGTTGCGACCAAAAAGCAACTGCAAATTCAGACTTTGATTCCCTCAATCCTGATCCTGCAACGGCAGCTGCACCTCATCGTTTATTCAATATTGGTAATAGTCAACCCATTGAGCTGATGCACTTTATTGAGGTTTTGGAGCAGGCTCTTGGACGGCAAGCTGTGAAGGATTTTCAACCCATGCAGCCAGGTGATGTTATGGCTACGGCAGCAGATACATCTGCTCTTGAGGCTTGGGTAGGCTTCAGGCCATCGACGCCAATTGAGCAGGGTGTAGACCGCTTCGCTCAGTGGTATCGAGGTTTCTATAACGTTTGAAGGCGAGGCTTTGCTTGCCTTTCTGCGCGTCTTCCTGCTTCGATTAACGCACCATTGCCGCGACATTGCCGCCATCAACCGTGAGCACGGCACCAGTGGTTCGTTGCATTAAAGCAAGTGAGACGAAAGCATTGGCGACGTCGCTGGTTCTAACTTCGGCTCCCAGTAAGTTCCCTCCCATGTAGTCGGCTTCACTCACTCCACGAGCGGCTGCCCGTTCCTGAATCATTGCGTTATCAAGTAGACCTGAGCGAATCCGATCAGCATTGATGGCATTGCTACGAATGCTTGCGGCACCTTCCTCTAGAGCGTATTGCTTCATGAGTGCCAATAATGCTGCCTTGGCGATTCCGTAGGCCCCGAAACCTTTGCCAGGATTGAGGGCTTGTTTGCTGACATTGAAGAGTAGTTGTCCGCCTAGATGTTGTTTTGGTTCTGAAGAACGATGATCTTGGGCTCGAAATAGGCCAACTGCAACCTGCGCGACATGCTGATGGGCAAAAAGGTTGAGCTCAAAGCTTGCACGTAATTCTGATTCTGGAATCGTGGCCATGGCACCTGTCCATGCAGCACCAGCATTGGAGACAACGATGTCTAGGCCCCCAAAGCTTGCTGCTGTGGTAGCGAATGCTTGCTCAACCTGAACGCGATCAGTCAGGTCGCAGGGCAAACCTATCGCTCTAACTCCGCATGATCGTGCCGTTTTGGTAGCGGCCTCACCATCGCGATCAAGCACGACAATTTCTGCGCCTTGTTTTGCAAAGGCATTGGCAATAGCCGCACCAATGCCACCACCACCACCTGTCACCACGACAACATGGCGAGCGAGTGGTGCTTCTTTGCCTTTCCCGAGCTTGGCTTGTTCCAGGCTCCAATACTCCATGTCAAATGTGTTGGCTTCATTCACTGGTGTGAAGCATCCGATCGATTCAGCTGCGAGCAGAGTGCTTGCCCAGGCTTCGCCGATATCAGCCGTGACGTTGGCATCGGCTATGGAACGCCCCATTCCAACTAGGCCTACTCCTGGTATTGCGATTAGTCTTGGTAGAGGGTCGAGCCGTTGCTTATGGCTACCAACGCGAGAATTCTGGCGATCGAAATAACCCTGATAGGAGCTGATGTATTCCGTTAATTTCAGTTCAGTTGAACCAAGCCAGTCTTCAAGCGCCTGACAAGATCCAAGCGTTTCATCCCCCTTAAGTTGCGGTGGCTGCTCAAGTATCAGAGGCCACGCTTTGGTGCGGATCACGTGATCGGGTGTGGCGACGCCACGACGAGACCAGTCTTCAAGACGTATGTCGTTGACCAGTTCCAGTGCTAGGGGAGTCGAGCGCAAATTCAACAGCCAACGCTTAGGGGCATCGCACATGGCTGCTGATCTGGCTAACGCACCGCGCAACAGTGGCAGCAGAATGGCGGCGACATTCTTAGTGGCAGGAGCTGGCGGTTGCGGTGGTAAGCAAAGTTTCGGGGTTTGCCCAAGACGACTTTCAGCCTCACGAACCAGGCTGATCATTCTTTCGTAGCTCTCCTGTGCAGTGGAGCCGAAAGAAAACAAGCCATGTTGGAGCAGCACCATGCCTTCCAGTTCAACATTGGCTTCGGCTGCTTGCTTTTGTGCCTTCTCATAAGCGTTGGCTGCCGCGAGAGCGAGCTCGAACCCAGGCATGACATAAGGCACGATGGCCACACGGAGGCCGTAGAGATCTCGGCAAATGTGTTCGGCATCTGGTTGGTCTGCCAGGGCTAAGAGTGCAACGGCGTGGGTGTGATCGACGAACTTGTTGGGCAGGAATGCATGCAGCAGTGCCTCCACTGATGGATTGGGAGATCCTGGATCGATCAGGTTGCGACGTTGTGCTGCAACCATCTCTTCATCACTCAGTGCAGGTAGACGGCGCAGTGCCTGTAGGGCTTCCAATCGCACGGCTGGATGACCAGGGGGCTCGATCGTTGCCAGATCCCAGCCTGAACCTTTGACGCAGAGAACCGCTGTCTCTTCGCCTAGCAATTCCCGAACGCTGGTTTTTACGGATGTGTTGCCGCCACCATGGAGAACAAGTTGGGGGTCAGCACCAAGCAAGCGGGCTGTGTAGGTGCGTAGAGCTAGATCTTCGGAGATGCCTTGCTTGGCATAGTCATCAATGGCTGCAGCTGCATCTGCGTCTGACCAGCGGTTTTTGCACGTCATGGCTTGTCCCGGCGCGAAGCTAAACGTTAGGTCAGTCGCGACGCCCTCTCCCTGCTCTTTTGTTTGACCAGGCGGAATATTGCAAGTTTGACCAGGCTGCCTGTTTTGATGGTTTTTGATTAATGATGTTGGCCAGGTAGATCTTAGAGATGTTGATTATTTTTCGTTGGATTCGTAGTTATAGTTCTGGCCTTGGTTGAATACTTTTGTCGGCTTTAAAAGGACTTTGCTGGTAAGGGTTTGGTTGGGAGCGATCCGTGGTTTCTTTTGTTGTATTAAAGAGCTTTCCTCTTGCATTTTGTCTCGACTCTAAGCCAGTGAAGTATCAATGATTCTTGCTATTTGTCGGTTAATTGCTGCTTGCTTGCTGTGACATTTTCGGTATAGATTCTAACTTAGATGGCTTTTGCTTAGAGCATTTGCTGCTAATTTCATGCAGAATTAATGTTCTTTAG